>JAITOI010000107.1 GCA_031289995.1 Prevotellaceae bacterium
TCGCGGTCGCCAATTAGGTACGACTGCGCGGGGTCGATGTTGAAGCGTGCCATAGCCCGCTGCACCAGCAGTGGCGAGGGTTTTCGGCAGAGGCATTTGCCCATGTCGGGGTGGTGCAAGCAGGAGTACACCTCGGCAATGGGTACGCCAAAATCGGCCATTTGGCTGCGCAAAAAATCGCTGAGCGACTCCACATCAGCTGAGCTGTAAATGCCGCGCGCTACGCCGCCTTGGTTGGTTACGACGATGAGCATGAAGCCCGCGTCGTGCAAGCGTTTGAGCGATTTGCCAAGGCGTGGCGTGAGCACAAAATCGCTGCGCCGGTAAACGTAGTAGTGGCCATCGTCGCTGTTGATAACGCCGTCGCGGTCGAGGAATACGGCCTTGTTCATTGCATCAGGAGCGAGGAGATGAAGTTGTGCAGCATGGTGGGGTGCGTGGCCAGCGGGTAGCAAAAGCCAAAGACTGCGCCGTAGAAATGCGCGTCGTGGTTGACGTTACCGCCGCCGCGCCGCCCCATGTACGACGAGTACCAGAGGTAGAGCGGCCCAAACACGATGCCGGGAATGGGAACGACACCCAGGAGGTAAATTTTGCTCCAAGGCTCAAAAAAAATGAAGGCGAAAAGGACAGCGCTCACCGCGCCCGATGCGCCAACGGCAGCGTAGGTGTACACGTCTTTGAACTTGCGCACGGTGGAGAGCGAAGCTACCACTATGCCGACAAGGTAGATGGCAGCATAGTGCAGAAACCCAATCCAGGCTTGGCCTTGATGCAGCTCGGTAAACATGCGCTCGACTGCTGCGCCAAACGAGTATAGCACGAGCATGTTCACCGTCAAGTGCACGTAGTCGGCATGGATAAAGCCGTGCGTGAGGATGCGATACCACTCCTTGAGGTACACCATGCGGTAGGGCGAGAGCTTGAGCTTGTCGAACAAATCGTGCTGCTTGAGCGCAATCGCAGACAGGATAACGGTTATGACGATGAAGGTGATGTTCATGATTTTCAAATTTTAGGTTGCGTGTTGCGGCGGCATTTTCAGTGCATGATTTTGTAGGTTAGCTCGCGAAGCAAGTCGCCGTGCGAGGTTGAGGTGTTGTTCCAGCCTTTGCTGCGCATGTCGAACTCGCGGAGCAGGGCGATGACTTGCATAGTTTTTTCGAGCGAAAATCGCCGTGCGGCAGCCTCATACTCCTTCACGAAAAAAGGCACGATACCAAGCGCTGATGCGGCTTCGCCTTCGGGTACGTAGTGCCCGCGCTGGAGCTTGAGTAGGTGCAGCGTGAAGATGCGCATGAACTCGGTAAACAGGTTGCCAATGGTGAGCACTATTGGGTTGTCGCCGGGGTTGCGCTCGAAGTGCATGATGATGCGGTTTGCCTTGAGCACGTTGCCGGTAACGATGGCCTTGTTGAGCTCAAAGGTGTTGTAGTCTTTGCTGATGCCGATGTTGCGCTCCACGTCGGCGGCGGTAATTTTGCTGCCTTCGGGCATCACGATGGCGAGCTTGTCGAGCTCGTTCACAATTTTGCTGAGGTCGGAGCCGAGGCTTTCGGCGAGGATTTGCGGCACGCTGTTGTCCATGCTTCGCTTCTGCAGCTGCATGTAGTCGGTAATCCATGCGGCGAGGTGGTAGTCGGGCACCTTGCTCGATTCGAACACTTCGCCCACCTTGGCAGCCTGCTTGTAGTAGGCCTTGCGCTTGTCGATAGAGCCGCCCTTGTGGCACCACACGAGGATGGTTGAGGGTAGCGGTTTTTTGAGGTATTCGGTGAGCGCTTCGGCCTCTACATCCTTCAACTTGAGCATTTGCGCCTCGCGCAGCACGACCACCATTTTTTTGCCCATCATGGGAAATCCTCTCACCGCATCGAGCACCGTTCTGGCCTCCGCATCCTTGCCGTAAAACACTTGCAGGTTGAAGGATTTTTCGGCCTCCGAGAGCAGCTTTTCTTGCAGGTAGTCGGCAAGCAGGTCAACGTAGTAGGCCTCCTCGCCCATGAGCATGTACACGGGCTTGAGCGCACCGTTTTTTAGGTCGCCCATAATGCGGTTGAACTCCGCTCGGGTGTTGTGTTTTTCGGTTTTTGCCATGATGCAGTTGATGTGGCTTTGGTCAGCAAAAAATTTAATCTAAGCCTCTCTTCACGTAGTCGTTTACCTTGAGGCGGATGCGCGCAACCTCCTTGCGCAGGCCGCTGATGGTGAGGGTTCCGTCGGGGTTGAGGGCGAGGGTGATGTCGTCCTCGAACATGGTGAGCACGCGACGGGCAGGGCTGATGGCGCGGAAGATGTGCGTGTCATTCTGGCTTCGGCTGCGCTTGTAGCCAAGGTCTGCCATAATTTGGCATAGGTCTTGCAGGGTGTTTTCGCTGCGCGGCAGAGGCTCTGTAACCTTCTTGAAGGCGAAGAGCGGGTAGCCCAGGGCGAGGATGCCCAAACCGATGAGCAGGCGTGGCTGTATCAGGCCTGACAGGGTGTTGAGCAGGGGTTTTGTTGGCTCCGAAAACAGGTGCACGGCGAGGTGGAGCAGAAAGAAGAAGACGTAAAAATATACGACGTACTTGATGATGCGGATGGGGTAGCGCTTGTGCATTTGAGATTTGAGATTTGAGATTTAAGATTTGAGATTACGGCGCAATTTTAAATTTTAAATTTTAGATTTTAAATTTCATTGTCCGTTGAAGAGGTGTAGGTAGCCCTTAAAAGTTTGCTTCACCTGCTTGCGTGTTTTGTTGAATCCTTGCGCCTTGATGATGTAGTAGTACACGCCATCGGCGGCGGCGCTGTTGGTGCCGCGCAGCTTGCCGTTCCACGCAAAACGGATGTCGCGGCTGTGGAATACGAGCTGTCCGTAGCGGTTGAGGATGCTGACCTCGATGGCATCCACCGAGTGCACGTTCTCGTTGGGGTTGCTCAGCTGGTACAGGTCATTGACGCCATCGTTGTTGGGCGTGAAGACGGAGGGGATAGCTTTTGGGTCGATGAGGTACTCCTCGACTTCGAGCTTGAAGGTGTCGGTGCTTATGCAGCCGCGCTGGTTGAGCACGTGCAGCGTGAAGGGGTAGAGGCCGGGCTTGTAGGGCTGCGGCAGGTAGACCTCCTCGCTGGTGTCGGTGGTAACGGCCTGCGGTAGGAGCGTTAGCCAGTCCGAAATTTTAGCGTTTTCGGGCAGCTCGTAGGTGTTGCTGTAGAAGCGCCAAGTGAACGTTGAACCCGCTTTGGCATTGATGGTGGCGTTGGCCAGATAGATGGTTGCAAGCGCCATTTCTTTCTCCTCTTCGTTGGTTTTTTCTTCCCAATTTTTAGCGCCACCGTCGTTGGTTTTTTCCACAAACATTTTCATTTTTGCGTAGGTGGAGAAGGCCTCAATAGTGTCTGTGGCAAAAGTGTCGGCTGCGCCAAAATAATTTTCGACCACCACCTTGTACGAGGCATCGTAGAATGGCGTTGGGATGTAGGCGTTGTAGGAGGTTTTCCAGTCCTCGCTTACGTCCAATTCGGTACCCTCGTAAATGTCCACCGACGGCTCCCAGCTTACCTTGCGGATGTAGCAGTCGAGGCAATCAGGAAAGTCGCGTATTTCTTTTTTGGGCGTGCGCCAAAGGTCGATGTAGGTGTAGCGGTAGTAGCCCTCGTTGACGCCGAGCGGGAAAAATCTGGCTTGCAGGTTGAGAAATTCGCAATCCTGCGATACGAGCCAGATGGTGTCGATGCGGAAGGTGTCGATGAAGACCCATGCGCCAACGGTGTCGGCTGGCGCAAACGTAATGCCGACGGAGGTTATCAGCGCTCGGCTTCCTTCGTTGATGGTGTCGGAGCTGATGTAGCGGTTGCAAAGTACCGTGCTGTCGAGGGTTTGCAGCGTGTCGGCGATTACGCGGTAGTAGCCGGTGGGCAGGCTGTCGGGGAGTTCGGATGTGTTGCGAAGGCTGGTGTAGCTTAGCATTGCGGGCAGCAGGTGGCCGCAATCGCTGCTGTCGATGGTGATGGGCGCGTAGCGCGAGGTGTCGCAGCGCAGCTCTACGGTATCCACCCAAATAGTGGTGAAGCTGAGCGTGGCCGTGTCGAGGCGCTGCCACACGAAGCGGGCGGCGCGTCCGTTGGGCTGCGTTGCCTTGAGCGTTGCGAGCCGCTCGTAGAACACAAACACGCTGTCGTTGCTGTGGCTAAGCGGCGTGTAGTGCATGGTGTCGGCGGCAAGGGGCTTGCGGTACTTGGTGGTGTCGGTGAACACTGCACCCAGCGGGATAAGCTGCGCAAAAGCAGCACCAGCTAAGGCTTGCAGCAGCAAGAGTAGAGGCAACTTCTTCATCAAATCACGGTATTCATTATCGCGGCAAAGGTACGTGAAAAAAATGGAAAAACAGCAATTGTGCGGCGTTTAACGATTATTACAAGGCTGGAGAGGCAAAAACATTGATAATTTTCGTATCTTTGCTTGTTTGTGTTGGGATGTGGGAGTTTAAGGAAAATTAAATTGTTTTGAAAAATTTTTGATTTGAAGATAAAACAAAGCATACATCGCGGCTGCAGGCTGCACGTAGCGCTGGGAGTGTTGCTGTGCCTTGCTTCGTTGCAGGTGTGGGGCAAAAAGGGCACGGTGGAAGCGGGGCAAACCTACAACAGCGAGTCGGACTACAACACCATTGCCAATGTATTTGCCAACAGTGCGCTGCTGCCCGACACGCTCAAAAATTTGGACACCCTTGTGCTCAAAGGCATGGTGTCGCGGCCTGCGAGCGTTACTGCGCCGCTGGAGCTGGCGCGAACGCTGACGGTGATTGGCTACGCAGGCACGGCAAGCGGCATCATTGCTCAGCCTGCGAGCGGCCTTACCTACCGTCATCTGCAAGTTGCGGCCAACGATGTGCTGCTGCAAAACTTGATTTTTGCGGGGCCAAATGTGGCCTCGGTTTCGGCCAACGGCGACGTGGCGATGCGTGCTAGCCTTAACGCCAATCACGGCGGTGGCATTAGCTTTACGTACAACGACACCCTTGCCATTCGCGGCTGCAAGGTGGTGGGATGCCAGGCCTGGAACACGAGTCCAAACCCAACCCGAGGCGGTGCGGTGTATGTGTCGGGAAGCGGCTCGTGCTTGCTGATAGAGGACACGGAAATATCGCACAGCTACAATAATTCCGCAAGCGTGAACGGTGGCGCCATCACAGCGGCTATGACTACTACGCTGATTATGCGCGGGGCAAACCGGCTGCTGCACAACAAAACCACCGGCTCTGGCGCGGGATTTGACGCTCGCGGTAACGTGCAGATTGCGGACAGCGGCGGCGTGTATGTGGGCAACAAAGCATCGACTACCACCGCTTATGGCGGTGGCGTGTTCTGCATAGCGTTATTGGGCAGTGTGGCTCAGAGCGTATCTTTCAGGAAGAGCAGGTTTGAGCGCGACACGGCAGTAGGCA
>JAITOI010000183.1 GCA_031289995.1 Prevotellaceae bacterium
TTTTCGGTCAACAACATCGCGCTGGTTGACGGCCGCCCGCACCAGCTCTCGCTTCGCGACCTCATCAAGTACTACGTCAAGCACCGCCACGAGGTGGTTGTGCGCCGCGCACAGTTCGAAATCAAGAAGGCTGAAGAGCGCCTGCATATCCTCGCGGGGCTGCTCAAAGCCATTGACCACATCGACGAAATCATTGCCACCATTCGCGCCTGCCAAACACCCGGCGAGGCCATCACGGCGCTGAAAGAAAAATTTGACTTCTCCGACATTCAGGCCACCGCTATTGTGGACATGCGACTCCGCGCCCTCACAGGGCTGGAGCGCGGTAAGCTGCAGGCCGAGTTCGACGAGCTGTCGACGCTGGTGGCCAAGCTCACCGAATTTTTGGCAAGCGAGCAGCAGCAGCGCGACAAAATTAAAGAGGAGCTGATGGACATCAAACGTCGCTTCGACGATGGCCGCAAAACCAGCATTGTTGCCGCCTCCGGAGAGTTCAACCCCGAAGATTTGTACTCCGACGACGAGGTGGTCATCACCATTTCGCACCTCGGCTACATCAAGCGCACGCCGCTGAGCGAGTACCGCACGCAGGCGCGAGGCGGCATTGGCGCTAAGGGTGCGGCCATTCGCGACGAAGATTTCATCGAGCACATCTTCATGGCAACGATGCACAACACCATGCTCTTCTTCACCGAAAAGGGCAAATGCTACTGGCTCAAAGTCTACGAAATTCCCGAGGGAACGCGCACCACTAAAGGCCGTGCAATCCAGAACGTGATTAACCTTGAGGACGACAAAGTGAAGGCCTACATCAACGTGAAAACGCTCGAGAATCAGGACTACATCGACAACCACTACATCGTGCTTTGCACCAAGCGTGGCGTGATAAAAAAGACCGTGCTTGAGCAGTATTCGCGCCCGCGTCAAAACGGCGTAAACGCAATAACCATCAAGGATGGCGACCACCTGCTCGAGGCGCGACTCACCAACGGCAGCAACGAAATTATCCTCGCCGGGCGCAACGGAAAAGCGCTACGATTCAACGAGAGCAAGGTGCGCGCCATTGGCCGCACTGGCGCTGGCGTGCACGGCATCAAGCTCGACAAGAGCGACGAGCTGATCGGAATGGTGTGCATCGGCGACGAGAAAAAAGAAATTCTTGTGGTGTCCGAAAACGGCTACGGCAAGCGCTCCGACCTCGATGCCTATCGCATTACAAACCGCGGTGGCAAAGGCGTGAAGACACTTAACGTGACCGAAAAAACGGGCAAGCTCATCGCCATAAAAGACGTGTCGAACGACAACGATTTGATGATCATCAACAAGTCGGGGCTTACGATTCGCGTGGCGGTGGAAGCCATTCGCTTGTCGGGCCGCGTGGCGCAAGGCGTTCGCCTCATCCATTTGCGCAACAATGACGCCATTGCAGCGGTGGCAAAAGTGAACAAAAGTGAGGAGGAAATCAGCCTAAACGCCCCCGAAAGCAACAAAAAAACGTTAGAAGGCGAGGAGATTGCATAAAAAAAGTTAATAAATTTTCAGTTGCGGAAAAAGATACGTAATTTTGCAACTCGTAAAAAAAATGTGTTTTATTCATAACCAGTAATGCTATGAAGAAGTTTCTTTTAAGGAAGGTAAGTGTAGTGATTGCAGCGAGTGCAATAGTATCCTTTGCCTCGTGTTCACAGAATGCGGCGAGCAGTCGCCCGCCGAAGTTCGAGGACGTGAGCGTGGCCGATGCCACGTACAACGTGTTGGAGTTTTTGAACGAGAATATCCCGTTCTTTATCGCCACGGTGGAGGTCAACAACACCATGGCGCGGGTACGTCCGTTCAGCTTCGTGATGGAGCACGAGAGCAAGCTCTACTTCTGCACCAGCAGCGAGAAGGAGGTGAGCAAGCAGCTCAAGAAGAACCCCTACTTCGAAATCTGCGCCTGCTCACCGCAGGGCGATTGGATGAGGATTAGGGGCAAAGCAGTGTTGGAGACCAACGTTGCCGTGAAGGAGAAGAGCTTTGAAATGGCTCCGTACCTTGCAGCCCTCTACCAAGAGGCATCGAATCCCGATTACGAGCTGTACGGGATTGAGCAGGGTGAATGCTCCTACAACTCGAGCAACGGTACGCCTACCAAATACTACAAGCTGTACTAAGCCTCGTCTGTGTTGAACGCCGCAATGAGCGAGTGTTTCTGCATCAGCAATGCGATTAGAGATGTTGCAATAAGCATCAACTCTAATCGTTTTGGAGTGTTCGTTAATCTCATCCCCTGTCAAGGAGGCGGCAGCACAAACTTTTGCGAGCAGGTATGTGCAATCCCAAGTCCTCCTTAATAGGGTTTTGGGGGACAAATTTTTCATCCTTTAATTTTTTATTCAAAACATGACAGTTTCCAAAAACAAGGTAGTTTCGTTGTCCTACCAGCTTACCGTTGACGGCGATGTGGTGGACAAGGCGACGGACAAAAATCCGCTGCAATTTATTTTCGGCACAGGTATGCTGCTGCCCAAATTCGAGGCCAACATTGATGGGCTGAAGGTGGGCGACACCTTCGCGTTTACCCTCGCTGCCGCCGATGGTTACGGCGAGGTGAACGAGGACAACATCAAGGAGTTTCCGATGGAGACCTTTGAAATCGACGGCCAGATTGAGGAAGATTTGCTCGTGGAGGGCAACACCATTCCGATGCAGGACGGCCAAGGCCACCACTTCAACGCCACCGTGCTCGAGCTGAAGGACAGCGCTGTGCTACTCGATTTCAACCACCCGCTGGCGGGCATGGATTTGAACTTCGAGGGCGCCATTGTTGACCTGCGCGAGGCCACCGAAAAGGAGCTGCAGCAAGGCCTGCAACACCAGTGCTGCTGCGGCGAAGGCTGCGATTGCGACGACGATAACGGCTGCGATTGCGACGACGACAACAGCTGCGATTGCGACGACGACTGCGATTGCCACAAGCATTAGCCGCGCTTCTCCCGTAGCGAGAAGCACATTTTGCGCGTCGCGGTAAAGAGTTTTTTCTTTGCTGCGACGGCTTGTTTTTCGCCGAAAAAACATCTACTTTTGCAGCCCACAAACACTTGATTTTACTACGATGCACAAGCATTTTTTCTTCCCGCTCCTGCTGCTGCTTGCAACGGCGGCGCGGGCGCAACAGTACGAAATTCGCGTAACCGTGGAGGGCGTGCACGACACGAGCCTCTACCTCGGCTACAGCTTCGAGGACAAGCGCTACGTGGTCGACACCGCGCAGGCCGACGCTCAGGGACACGCGGTGTTTAGCAGGCACAAAACGCTCGACAAGGGTGTCTATTTTGTTGCGCTGCCCGACAAAACTTACTTCGAGCTGCTGATGCCCGACAAGCAGTCGTTTGCTGTGAGCGCCAAGCACGGCGAGCTCTACGAAACGCTGGCCTTTGAAGGCTCGCCAGAGAACGAGCAGTTTCTCGAATACCAGCGCTACCTGCACCGCGAACAGGCCGCCGCAACTGCCATTCGCCAACGGCAAAAAAACAACGAGGCCGGGCTTGGCGATTCGGTGGCCATCTACCAGCGCATGCTCACCAAAACCGACAGCAGCATTACCCGCTACGCGCATGACCTCATTGCCCGCAACAGCAGCAACGTGCTGGGCGTTGTTCAGGCGGCGCTGCAGGAGGTGGAGCTGCCCGCGTTTGACATTCCGGCAGACGTGAAAAACCCAGACTCCGTGCGGCAGTGGCGTGCCTACGAGTACCGGCTGGCGCACTACTTCGACGGCTTCAAGCTGACGGAAAATACCCTCATCCGCACGCCGTTTTTTAAGCCCCGCCTCGAGTTCTTTTTCTCGAAAATGATAGCGCCTGCGCCCGACACCATCATCCGCTACGCGGACAGCCTGCTGGCGCGAGCGCAGGCCAACAGCGAGATGTTTCGCTACCTCGTCGAGTACCTTTTTCAGCGCTACCAAACGTCGGAGTACATGGGGCACGACGCGGTGGTGCTGCATCTCGCCGACGCGTACTACTTGTCGGGAAAGGCGCCGTGGGCAACCGAGGACTATCTGAAAAAAATTCGCGATCGCGCCGACAACATGCGACACAATTTGATTGGCCTCGTTGCGCCCGAGCTGCTGCTGCAAACCCACGCAGGCGAATACTTTTCGCTGCACAAAATGGACGCCGACTTCGTCGTGCTGTGCTTTTGGGAACCCAACTGCGGGCACTGCAAAAAGGAGCTGCCCGAGCTGTGGACGATGTACCAAAAACTCCGCGACAAGGGCGTGAAGGTGCTCACCGTTTACACGCAGTACAAGAAGCCGGAGTGGGACAAATTCATCGCCGACAACGCCTACGATTGGCTCTACGCTTGGGATGGCGTGGAGGCCGAAGATGAGCATGGCAAGCCAACGACCTACTCGCTGGGCAACAACTTTCGGCAGAACTACGACGTGTACAGCACGCCTACGCTGTACTTGCTCGATAGCGATAAAAAAATTATTGCCAAGCGAATGAGCGTGGAGATGCTCGAAAAAATTTTGAACGAAGAGATGAAGCGTGCGAAAAAATGAAGAACCAATTTGACTACACCCTTAGGGACACGCAGGCTACAGCGGTATCGCCCGTGGCGCCGGAAGACTTCGACGCGCAGCGATACGCCGACTACGAGCTGAGCTTGCTGGAGCGATGCCGCAGCTTTTGGCAGAGCAAAAGTGGCGGAGTCTTGGTGTACCGCCGGATGCGCGTGGGTGAGGTGTTTGCTGAAGATGCAGCAGACATGAAAAAATCGTTGGCATGGCAGCTGGGTGCGCTCGAGGCGAGCATGAAATTCAAGGCCGACGTGCCCAACTTTCTTGAGCCGTGGTACGGCATTGGCACGGCTGCGGCTGCGTTTGGCTTGGGCTACGTGTGGGAAAAAAATCAGGCGCCCGCACTCAACGGCAAATTCGCAACCACCGAGCAGGCCTTGCATTGCGACACCGTGCCTACCGCCGACACGCCCATCGGACGGCACACGCTGCACATGGTGGAGTATTTTTTGGAGGCCACCAAAGGGCTGCTACCCGTGTCGTACTGCGACGTGCAGTCGCCGCTCAACGTGGCTGGCAACATGGTTGACACCAACAATTTTCTCACCGACTTCTACCTCGCACCCGAAAATGTTGCTGCGCTGCTCGACAAAATTTCCGACATCGTCATCGACTTTACGCAGGCCCAACAGCGGCTCATCGGCGACCAGTTGGCTTCGCCCGGACACGGCTTCGCATCGTCGCGAGCCTTTGCCGGCTTTGGGATGAGCGACGACAACGCGGTGATGATTTCGGCCGAGCACTACGTGCAGCTGGCGGCGCCGTCGCTGCTGAAAGTCGGCAATGCCTTTGGCGGCGCGGTGTTCCACTCGTGCGGCAACTGGAGCGGCAAGTGTGGCCACATTGCTCAGCTGCCCAACCTGCGCATGGCCGACGGCGCTTTTACGCACAGCACCGACCCATCGCCCAACGATACTGCGCCGTTTCCTGCCGCATTTGCCAACAGCGGTGTCGTGCTCAACGCCCGAATGGTGGGCGATGTGGCCACCATTGAGCAAAAGGTGCGCGAGCTGTGGAGGCCGGGCATGAAGCTCATCGTGGTAACATATTGCGCCACGCCGGAAGAGCAGGAGAGGGCGTATGAAGCGATACACGGAATAGTGAATAGTGAATAGTGAATAGTGAATAGTGAAATTTGAAAATTTGAAATTTAATATCCATCCAAAGAAATCTCTTGGCCAGCACTTCCTCACGGACATGGGCATTGCCGAGCGCATTGTGCAAAGTCTTCGCGCTGACGCGGCGCGTAGCGTGCTCGAGGTGGGGCCGGGTACGGGCGTGCTCACCCAGCTGCTGCTGCAACGTAGCGATATTGACCTGCACGCCGTGGAGGTCGATGGCGAGGCGGCGGCCTTCCTCGCGAAGCGCTTTCCGGAGCTGGGCTTGCGCCTGCACCACGGCGACTTTCTGCGCATGGATTTAAGCCGCATTTTCGCCACCGATTTTTGCGTTATCGGCAACTTGCCGTACAACATTTCGTCGCAGATTTTCTTCAAAGTTTTGGACTACAAAAACCGCATTCCAGAGGTGGTGTGTATGCTGCAAAAGGAGGTTGCCGAACGCATCGCCGAGCCGCCCGGCAACAAGACCTACGGCATCCTGAGCGTGCTGCTGCAGGCCTACTACGACATCGAGTACCTCTTCACGGTGGGCGCGGAGGTGTTTACGCCGCCGCCCAAGGTGAAGTCCGCCGTGGTTCGCCTGCGGCGCAACGGCGTGCAGGAGCTGGGCTGCGATGAGGCGCTGTTTCGGCGCGTGGTGAAATCCACCTTCAACCAGCGGCGCAAAACCATCCGCAATGGCCTGAAAAGCGTGCTGGGCAGCGAAAAAATTGACCACCCGCTGCTGGACTTGCGGCCGGAACGGTGGGGGGTGGCGGAGTTTGTGGAGCTGACTAACGCGGTGGCGCAGCAAATTAAGATTTGAGATTTGAGATTTGAGATTGCTGCGGTTGCCTTAGCCCAGCACACCACAACCCTTTTGCATTCAACTTTTTTTTCTACCTTTGCGCACTCATTTTGACAAATAAAAATTACAACAAATTGTACTATGGCAAACCTACGGAAAATTAAAAAGGACATCGACTTCTTGGTGGAAGAAGTGATGGCAGACTGCTGCCTGTTTGTGGAGTTTCACCCTACCGAAAAGGAGGAGGAGGTGGGCCGCATTTTGCTCGATGCGGTGAACCTGCGCAACGAGCTCATTGAGCGCGTCAACGCTAAGCCGGACAAGGGCTGCAAGGGGCACTACACCGCCATTGCTAAAGATCTGCTGGAGGGCGCCGATAAGCTGTTCTCCCGCGT
>JAITOI010000224.1 GCA_031289995.1 Prevotellaceae bacterium
GGCGCAGAAGGCGCTGACCCGCTCACCGGCGACGGCGCGGGCATTATGCTGCACATCCCGCACGAGTTCATTTTGCTCAACGGCGTTCCTGTGCCCGAACGTGGGCGCTACGGCACCGGTCTGGTGTTTTTGGCGAAGGATGCGGCGAGGCAAAAGGCGGCGCTCGACATGCTCGGCAGCGAGGCTGATGCGCTCGGATTTTCGATGCTCGCGGTGCGCGATGTGCCGGTCAACAGCAGCGCGCTGGGCGCCGGTTCGCTGGCGGTGGAGCCTGCCATTAAGCAGATTTTTTTGGTGGACAAGAGCGGCAAAAGGGAGCTCGATACGCGGCTCTACGTGCTCCGAAAAACGGTGGAAAATAAGCTGCCGCGCGAGGACTGCTACGTGGTGAGCTTGTCCACCAAATCCATTGTGTACAAGGGCATGCTCACGTCGATTCAGCTGCGCGAGTACTACCCCGATTTGAGCAGCCCGTACTTCACGAGCGGCATCGCGCTGGTGCACTCGCGATTTAGCACCAACACCTTTCCGCGCTGGTCGCTGGCGCAGCCATTCCGCTACCTCGGACACAACGGCGAAATCAACACCATTCGCAGCAACCGCGCGTGGATGAAGGCGCGCGAGCGGATGCTGTGGGGCGAATGTTTTGCGGACGCGAAGGGCGAAAAACACATCATCGAAGAGCGGATGAGCGACAGCGCATCGCTCGACAATGCGCTCGAATTTTTTGTCATGTCGGGCATGCCGCTGCCCAAGGCGCTGGCCATGCTGGTGCCCGAAAGCTGGAATAGCAAAAACAATATTTCGCCCGCGCTCAAAGCGTTCTACGAGTTCAGCTCCATCGCCTTCGAGCCTTGGGACGGACCGGCAACGCTGCTCGTGTTCGACGGGCGCTACGCCGGCGGTATGCTCGACCGCAACGGCCTTCGCCCAGCGCGATACGTCATCACCAAAAACAACACGCTGGTGCTGGCTTCCGAAACGGGCGTGATAGCTGTTGCGCCCGACGAGGTTCGCGAGCGAGGCAAGCTGCAGCCCGGAAAAATATTTTTGGTTGACACCGAAACCGGCGCCATCATTCGCAACGAAGAGCTCAAGGCGGCGCTCGCCGACGAGCATCCCTACGAAAAATGGCTGGCCGAAAATCGCCTCGAGCTGCACAAAATTACGTCGGGACGTAGCGTGGCGCAAACAGTGCCGAACTTCCCGCTGCTGCTGCACGCATTTGGCTACACCAAAGAGGCCGTCGAGCGCCTCATCAAACCGATGTGCGACGAGGGCAAAGAGCCTACCGGCTCGATGGGCAACGACGTGCCGCTGGCCGTGCTGTCGGACAAGCCGCAGTCGCTGTTCCGCTACTTCCGCCAGCAATTTGCGCAGGTTACCAACCCGCCCATCGACCCCATTCGCGAGGAGCTGGTGATGTCGCTCACGGCCTACATCGGCACGTCCGACCACAGCTTGCTCACGCCCTCGCCCGACTTGTGCAAGATGATAAAGCTCACCAGTCCGGTGCTGTCCAACCGCGAGTTCGACATCCTTTGCCACGTTGAGTACAAAGGTTTCCGCTCGCTCACCATCCCGATGCTGTACGACGTGAAGCAAGGCGCAGCGGGGCTTGAGCAGGCCATCGATGCGATGTGCGCGACGGCGGATAAGGCGGTTGACGACGGCTACAACTACATCATCATTAGCGACCGCGGCGTGAGCGCAGACCGAGCGCCAATCCCCTCCCTGCTTGGGCTGTCGGCGGTGCACCACCACCTCATCGAATCGCAGCGACGCCTGCAAGTAGGCCTCATCGTGGAGAGCGCCGAACCCTACGAGGTGATGCACTTCGCGCTGCTGTTCGGCTTTGGCGCAAGCGCGGTGAACCCCTACATGGCCTACGCCGTCATCGACCAGCAAATCAAAAACGGCGAGCTGCGCCTCGACTTCGGCACCGCCGAGCAGCGCTACATCAAGGCTGTGGACAAGGGCTTGCTCAAGGTGCTGTCGAAGATGGGCATCTCGACCATGCGCAGCTACGTGGGCGCAAAAATCTTCGAGGCCGTGGGCATCTCGGACGAGCTTTCGCAAAAATATTTCGGCGATGTTACGACCAAAATTGGTGGCATCACGCTCGACGACATCGCACGCCAGCAAGCCCTGCTGCTGCGCGAAACCTACGAGCTGCCGCTCACCGCAGAGAACAGCTCGCTCAACGAAGGCTACTACGCCTACCGTCGCGAGGGTGAGCTTCACGCATGGAATCCGGAGACTATCGCGAAGCTGCAGCTGGCCACGCGAACCGGCTCGTACGCGAAATTCAAGGAGTACACCAAGTCGGTCGACGAGCGTAGCCAGCCGATTTTTATCCGCGATTTGCTGGACTTCAGCACAGCCGCAAAGCCAATACCCATCGAGGATGTGGAGCCTGCCGAGAGCATCGCGCGTCGCTTCGTTACCGGCGCCATGTCGTTCGGCTCCATCAGCCGCGAGGTGCACGAAATGATGGCATCGACGATGAACAAGCTGGGCGGAAAAAGCAACACCGGCGAGGGCGGAGAGCTGCCCGAACGCTTCGTTCCGCGTGCCGACGGTTCGTCCACGCGCAGCGCAATCAAGCAGGTGGCATCGGGTCGCTTTGGCGTTACGGCAGAGTACCTCGTGAACGCCGACGAAATTCAAATCAAGGTGGCGCAATGCGCTAAGCCCGGCGAGGGCGGACAGCTGCCCGGCTTCAAGGTGGACGAGGTGATTGCCCGCACGCGCCACTCCATCCCCGGCATCTCGCTCATATCGCCGCCTCCGCACCACGACATCTACTCCATCGAAGACCTCGCGCAGCTGATTTTCGACCTCAAAAACGTGAACCCGCAGGCGCGAATTTCGGTGAAGCTGGTGTCCGAAAGTGGCGTGGGCACTATTGCCGCAGGCGTCGCAAAGGCGAAGGCCGACATGATTATCATCAGCGGATGCGAGGGTGGCACAGGCGCCAGCCCGCTTAGCTCCATCAAGCACGCGGGACTGCCTGCCGAAATTGGCCTCGCCGAAACGCAACAAACCTTGGTGATAAACAACCTGCGCGGACAGGTTGCGCTGCAAACCGACGGGCAGCTCAAGACCGGCCACGACGTTGTGGTAGCCGCGCTGCTGGGCGCCGAGGAGTTTGGCTTCGCCACCAGCGCCCTCATCGTGCTGGGCTGCGTGATGATGCGCAAGTGCCACATGAACACCTGTCCGGTGGGCGTAGCAACGCAGGACGAACGCCTTCGCGCACGCTTCAAGGGACGCGAGGAGCACCTGCTAAACTTCTTCCTCTTCCTCGCCCAGGAGGTGCGCGAATACCTTGCGCAGATGGGCTTCCGCACGCTCGACGAGGTGGTGGGGCGAACCGATTTGCTGTCGCAAAAAACCGCACCATCGGGCAATCCAAAGCTCGCAAAGCTGAACCTCTCGCGCCTGCTCTGCTTTCCCGACGAGGCTAAGCGCAACGCCATTCGCCGCGCAAAATCGCAGCAGCATTTGGTGGACGTGGTGCTCGACCGCACGCTGATTGCCGAGTCGAAAACATCCATCGAAACCGGCACGCCCGTTGCGCTCAGCCACGCCATTTGCAACACCGACCGAGCAGTGGGTGCAATGCTTTCGGGCACCATTGCGCAGAAGTACGGCAACAAAGGGCTACCGCCAAACACCATAGCCTGCCGCTTCGCAGGCTCGGCGGGGCAAAGCTTTGGCGCGTTTTTGGCCGCAGGCGTAACCTTCCGTCTCGACGGCGACAGCAACGACTACCTTGGCAAGGGACTCTCCGGAGGCCGCATCATTGTTGCGCCGCCAGCGGGCAGCACCTTTGCGCCGGAGGACAACATCATTGCCGGCAACACCCTGCTCTACGGCGCCACCTCGGGCGAGGTGTTCATCAGCGGTCGCGTGGGCGAGCGCTTCTGCGTGCGCAACAGCGGAGCAACCGCCGTCGTTGAGGGCACCGGCGACCACTGCTGCGAGTACATGACCGGCGGCGTGGCTGTGGTGTTGGGCACCGTTGGGCGCAACTTCGCTGCAGGCATGAGCGGCGGCGTGGCCTACGTCTGGGACAAGGAGCGCAACTTCGACTTCTTCTGCAACATGGAAATGGTGGAGCTTTCGCTCGTTGATGACCTCTCCGACCAGAAGGAGCTGCACGACCTCATCGAGCGGCACTACATGCAAACCGCCAGCCCGCTTGCCAAGCGAATGCTCGACGACTGGCGAAAGTACGTCAGCGAGTTCATTATGGTTACGCCCATCGAGTACAAAAAAATCCTCCTCGAACGCAAGGCTGAAGCGCTGCGCAAGAAGGTCGAGGGCATTGAGCACGACTACTAAATCGACACAAAAAAATTATGGGAAATCCAAAAGCATTTTTGACTACAGGCCGCAAGGAGGCCGGATACCGCGCGCTCAACGACCGCGTCAACGACTACGCCGAGGTGGAGCAAACGCTCAACACCGAAGACCGCATCACGCAAGCCTCGCGCTGTATGGATTGCGGCGTACCCTTTTGCCAGTGGGCTTGTCCGCTGGGCAACTGCCAGCCCGAATGGCAGGACGCGCTCTACAAGCGCAAGTGGAAGGAGGCGTTTCGCATCCTGACGCTCACCAACGACTTCCCCGAATTTACCGGTCGCGTGTGCCCCGCCCTCTGCGAAAAATCTTGCGTGCTCGCGCTCTCGCACGAGGCCGTAACCATTCGCGAAAATGAGTGCGCCGTGGTCGAGCGCATGTTCGACGAAGGCTATATTACCCCGCAGCTGCCCGCCACGCGCCACGCGCAGCGCGTTGCTGTCATCGGCTCCGGTCCGGCAGGATTAGCCGCCGCCAACCAGCTCAACCGGCGCGGATTTAGCGTTACCGTCTACGAGCAGGACGAAGCCCCGGGAGGCCTGCTGCGGCTTGGCATTCCCGACTTCAAGCTCAACAAAAAAATCATCGACCGCCGCATAAATTTGATGAGGCAGGAGGGCGTAACCTTCGCTACCGGCATACGCGCAGGCCGCGACATTCCTGCCGCGCAGCTGATGGCAGAGTTCGATGCGCTCTGCGTGTGCATCGGCGCTGGTGTGCCGCGCGACCTCAAGGTTGAGGGGCGAGAATTAAGCGGTATTCACTTTGCGCTCGACTACTTGCGCCAGCAAAACCGCGTGGTGGCAGGGCAAAGCATCGCCCCGCACGAGCGCATATCGGCAAGGGGAAAGCGCGTGCTCGTGATTGGCGGAGGCGACACCGGCAGCGACTGCGTCGGAACCGCCAACCGTCAGGAGGCAGCAAGCGTTACACAAATCGAAATCATGCCCAAGCCGCCGGTGGACGAAAATCCCGACACGCCCTGGCCTAACTACCCGCTGGTGCTCAAAACATCGTCGTCGCACGAGGAAGGTTGCGACCGCCGATGGCTGCTCAACACCAAAAAGTTTGTGGGCAACAACGGAGCCGTTTCCGCCGTTGAGCTGGAGGAGGTGGAGTGGAAGCGCGACGCCTCCGGCCGCTTGCAGCCCGCATCCACAGGCCGTTTGCAGACATTGCAAACCGACCTCGTGATGCTCGCAATGGGATTTATTCACCCCGTACATGACGGTTTGGTTAACGACTTGCAGCTGCAGCTCAACGAGCGAAAGAATATCAGCGCCGACGGCTGCCGCAGCTCCGTTGCCAAAGTTTTTGCCGCAGGCGACGCCGCCCTTGGCGCCAGCCTCGTGGTGCGAGCCATTGCGTCGGGACGCAAGGCGGCTCAGGAAATTGCAGAATTTTTACAAACTAAAAAATAAAAAAAAACAATGAAAAAAACAGTAAGTCTTTGGAAATACAGTGGTATTATTCTTTTGGCAACAGGTATACTCCATACCATTGTTGCCGTACTATTTGAGAGGGAATCCCTATGGGCAATACTCCGCGAGGGATTGTTCGATACCGTAGGCGACGACCTCGCTCGTGGACGCGCCTTTTGGTTTTTGTTCTGTGGAATAACGTTCATTTTTTTGGGGCAGGTGTTGCACCACTACATTAAAAAGGAACAAAAGCCTGCTCCGCTTTTTTTAGGATACTATATGTTGGTTTTATCTATTGTAGGATGTATTATTATTCCTGCCTCCGGCTTTTTGCTAATACTTCCGCAAGCGTTAATTATCATTCTTGCGAAACGTAAATAGCATACATAAAATACCATAATAGCTGAATAAAAAAAGACAACAGCTGCGGCGACCGCCGCAGCTATTATTAATCTTAAAAAATTTCAACCCTTGAAAATCCTAATCGTTGCAGCAACCGACATGGAGCTTACTCCATTTAAGCGATGCCTAATGAGGTACACAAAAGTAGGTTTTGCTCTTTGCGGCGTGGGCGCCGTGGCCACCGCCTACAATCTTTCCCAGCTGCGGCTGCGCGAAAGCGACTACCAGATGGTCGTTAACGTTGGCATTGCCGGTACCTACTCACCTGTTATGGCGCTGGGACAAACCGTTGCCGTAAGGCGCGAGCGTTTCGACAACTTCGGAATAGAAAATGCCCGTGGCGACATCAATCCCTTCGCCGGCTTTGACCTGTATTGCCCCCACCTCGGCGATTATGACCTGCTCCAAGGCCTGCCGCAGGTGGAAGGCCTCACCGTGAACATGCTCACCGAGCGCAAGGCCACCGTAGAGCAGCGACGCGCAACCTTCGATGCCGACATCGAAACGATGGAGGGCGCAGCATTTTTTTACGTTTGCCTACGCGAAAAAATACCCTTCATAGAGCTTCGGGGAATTTCCAACCTCGTTGGCGTGCGCGACAAAACGCAGTGGCAAACTGTACTTGCGCTCGAAAATTTGATGAAAGTGGTGAAGCAATTGGCGGATGCGTAAAGAGGAGAGATAATACCCTTCCGGAACTTACCGTTGCCAGACCTTCGCAGCATTTTATCCCTGCGTTTTTCCCCAAACCCCTGTGGCTCCCTGTGTAATCTTACACAGAGAGCCACATTTTATATACCGGTAGCTATATAGCTTAACAGGCTATATTTTCAGCCCTACTTCACCACCAATTGCTCCGGCGCGAACTTATCAATTGCGTCAAACCAGCCGTTGTCGGTAGTAATCTGAGCGGCGGAGTTGAGGCTGTTGGTGCCGCCAAAGTAGTAGGTAAATTCGGTGTTGGGCGTATAGTCGGCGGATAGCATTAGGTGGTTGTCGTAGATGAAACCAACGGAGCTGCTGTTCGGAATATAAATGCCCTCGAAGTATCGAAATGGTGTA
>JAITOI010000010.1 GCA_031289995.1 Prevotellaceae bacterium
CGAATTACGCAACCGTAGTCAATTTGATTGGTGCTACAAAGACAGAAAAAGGGTTGACGGTTACCAGTCAACTTGACGAGATAAAATATGAAAAAGGAATAGAAATTACAAATGAACAATAGAGTTAAATAAACATCACAAAGTACAAGTTCCACGGAGAATGGAACTATTCTATAAAAAAGTCAAAACGTAGGATTAAATAATGGACAATCCCTTAGCTTCATTTTATTTCTACTCCTTCGCGTTCTATATTCTGGTAAAAAGGTGTAACATGGCGTTGCTGCCATTCTTTTGTTGTGTAAATTTTCGGGCTAAAATAGGCTCCTAACGTCCATCCCAATTCGGTGAACGGATAGCCGTAATTGTCATAATCGTCGCCCGTCTCAGCTTGCTTGTTGAGCAGCACCAGCAAGTCCCAATCGGAGTCTTCGCGGGCATCGCCGCGCGCCCGTGACCCGAATAAAATAAGCCGGTCGTTGGGCAAAATGCGCCGCTTAAGCTGCGCGATTTGCTCCATGATGAGATTGGTGTTAGTAGTAGAGCTCATGTTTTTTTGTTGTGTGTAATCCCCAATTCCGTCAGCATTACTCAAAATTTTTTAGCCAACAACGGCGGCAAAGGTACGACAAAAATTTGGTTGTGCAAATTGTTTTTGTGGGCGCTTTATACTCCTTTTTTCAGCAGCTGCTCCAGGGTTTGGCCACGGTGAGCGATGTCGGTGGGCAGGGCAAAGCTGAGGCTGCGTAGGCTCAATCCGGGCATGGCCACATCGAGCTTGATTGCAGGCGCCGCGTCGCCTTTGGAGGGGTCGGCGAGGCTGACGCGAATGCTGCTGCCCGTGTCGCGCAGCATGACAATGCAGGGCATGTCGGCGGTTACGGAAATGTCGCCGTGCGCAAAGGTGGCGGCCTCGTAGAACACTATGCCGAGCAAGCCTTGCGAGCCTTGCGGGGTGTGCATGACGGCCTGCACGGTGTCGGTGTTGGAGAGGATGGAGATGCTGCCTATCGGGTAGCGCATGGCCGAATCGGCGCTGGGTATGCCGGGCACCACAACGTAGGCGTAGCGCGCCTTTGCGGGCTGCTTGCCGTGGTCGAAGTGGAGGGAAAATACGCGCTGCGAAATGGCGTTATCTTCCTGCGTGGTGTTGATGTCGTGCCAGCTGCCGTGCTGAATTTTGTTGGTGAGCACAAGGCTGGCGGTCGGGTCGGGGATGTAGTAGGCCACCTTGTCGTGCAGCACCCAGCGCAGGTTGCCGCGGTAGGTGTGGTCGCCTTCGGGCAGGTTGAGCTCCGCGTCGCCGTTGGCTTTGACAAGGTCGACGCTGCCCAGCAACCGGCACTGGTTGATAGTGGTGGCAAGGGTTGCGGCGTTGGTGGAGGTGATGTCCGCGCCGAGGCAGACCACCTCGTTGTCGAAAAAGAACCACGATTTTTTGGCCTTCGTGTCGACGCCGAACTTCGTGTCGGAGTAGGCGTAGGCCGTTACGCCGCAGGTGCTGTCGCTCACGCCTCCGGCAAACGTGCTTAGGCCGTAGGTGCCCCAGGCGGAGGGCTGCGGAATGGTGGTGAGGGCGGGCGCCGTAACGCCGGGCAGCCGCGCCCAATCCCACACCGGAATGACCGATGCGTACTCGTCGCCGGTGCGCGTAATGGCGTTGGCGCCATCGGCCAAAAAGTAGCCCTTGAGATTTTCGCCGTTGCCGTTTTCGTTGCGGTAGGTGGTGGTGGTGGCCATGCGCACGTCGAAGGTGTAGCGGGGGCTTTGGTGCAGGGTGTAGTCCGAGCGCCAGAAGTGCGTGTGGAGCGTGCGGCGGTGGTCGCCCAGCAGCTGCTTGCGTGCGGCATTGTAGGCCTCAGTGTTGGCTGGGTCGAGCTCGGCAAGCAGGCTGAGGGTCGCGTCAAAGCCGCTATGGTTAAGCGCTCCGCGTCGCGTCAGGCTTCGCCCCTGCACGTTGTAGAGCATGTAGCTGCCGCGAATGACGGCCATGTAGGTGTTGAGCACGAAGCGCGACATGAGCTCCATTTTGTCGTCAGGCATGGCGTATGGCGTGCCTTTGAGGTAGAGGGCGAGGGCTGCCACCGCCTGCACCACCACGTCGCCGTAGCCGCCGATGTAGAGCTGCGGGCCGTGCTGCTTCCAGGAGTAGTCGTGCTGCAGGCCTTCGCCGGTGGTGAGCTCGATGGGCAGAAAGGCTTGGGCTGCGCCTTTGGCCAGCACGGCCTCGTTTTTGGTGAGGCAGCCGCGGTACACCCAGTGGGTGGCAATGTCGATTTTGTTGGCGCCAGAGCCCAGCGAGCCGCGCTGGTCGGGCGCTCCGCCAATGGCCTCCATGCGGGCAATGAGCTTTTCTTCCAGCTCTGCGGGTAGCTGATTTGCGCCGCGCCGCAGGAGGATGAGGATAACACCCATGCGCTGCGGGCAGGCGATTTGCTGCATGTACCAGTTGGTGCTGCGGGGGTCTTTGTCGTACCAAAAGCTGAGCATTTTTTCGATGGCGGCATACACGTCGGGCTTTCCGCAGCTGGCGTGGCCGTCTTTGACGTACGCCAGCGCCAGCTGGTGGAGCTTGTTGAGGTGGGCCAGCGGCGCCCAGGTAACCTGCGACCTGTTGGCGTAGTCGATGCCGGGCAGCGAGCCGTCGGCGTTGACTTCGGCAGGCGTGATGGGCTGCGGTCTGGCCTCCAGCGCGCGCGCTTGAATGCGGCCCATGATGAGGTCGAAATGGTCGGCTGCCTGCGCAGGAAAGCTGCGGCAGGCGAAGGTTAGGAGGATGATGATGAGGGGGCGTTTCATGGAGAATTTGAGTGTTTTGGGGGTTGAGGATTGTAGCGTTTTTGTTGGGCGCAAAGGTATTAAAAATTTGGTTTTACTGCTTTTTGTGTGGAAATGAGGTTTTGTGCCAAGCCCAACCCATTGCAAAACCTTTAAGGTTGCTTTAGAGCAATAAGGTTTTGCAATGGGTTGGGCTTGGCAAAGAATCTTACTCACACAGAAAACGGTAGAACTAAATGCGATTTGCGACTATGCGATGTGCGACAATGCCAGAGTCTTTCCAATTGTCCTGCCATACGCACGGGTGTAGGCTGTGCCCCGAATGAGGCCTCTGCTCCGTGCGCAAAAACGCGCACCTTTCCACTTTTCTACCATACTGCCATTTTCAAGGCGATGTGCGATATGCGACAATGCGATGTGCGACAATACCAACGCTGATAACGGGGAAATCCCGTATGGATGGCAGTATGGTAGAATTGGCAATTCGTCGCGGTCTTGCGCACGGAGCACAGGCCATATTCGGGGCACAGCCTATACCCGTGCGCACGGTAGGACGATTGGAATAGCACCTCTAAAAAAAGATTTAGCCCTGAAAGGCAGCACGTTTTTTGCTCATGTTATGCCTCTCAAATTTAGGCCGTTGAGTTCTTTTCGTTTTCTCCTAATTTGGGAAAAATTAGGAGAAATGTGTGAGCGAGCATCTGTTCACATCCTTCTCT
>JAITOI010000130.1 GCA_031289995.1 Prevotellaceae bacterium
GGCGGTGGGGTCAATGCCCACGTAGGCGGTGGTGAGCTCCTTGCTCAGCAGCTCATCGGCGCCGGGCATCAGGTCGTGAATCATTCCGCGCCAGCGAAGTTCTTCGATAAAATTCATGGCTTGTGTGTGTATTTTTTTGCGGCGCAAAGGTAGGAAAAAACGGGGAAAAACGCAGGACGCACATCGGTGCATTTCCCATTTCATTCTAAAAATGCAAACAGGTAAACCACCAGCTTAGCCCAACAAGAGCCAGAAATAAAATCATGGCCAATAGCGCCTCCCTGTTGATTTTTACGGTTTTTATTTTGATGTGGTTGAGCAATGTTTTCCAATTTTTGATGACGTGTAACACCGCCAACAAGACAAACATAAATCCGCAAATGACGTGAATTGCCGTAACAAAATGCGCCATGAAAATCATTGATTCGGTGGCCGTTTCCGGGTCGGCAACCGCCTCAACCACCTCCATCGTAACCCCCGTAACGAACAGGGTTGCAATTAAAAGAAAGAGGCTGGTGGAGATAAAAGCTCGGGTGTTGAATTTGGTAGACATAGTGCTGGGTGATTGTTGGTTGTTTTTGCGCAAGATTGCTAAAAAATTGTTGCAAAGGTAGGATTTTATTTTGCGATGCCAGCAATTGTGGTTTTTGGGGGGGAGTTCTTCGCATTTGAAATTCAGCATTATAAAGCCACGTCAACGCTCAGCCGAAAAATGTTTTCCGAAATTTAATGTAAATTACGATATTACCTCCCGAAAATTTACTACCTTTGCCGACAAAATAAAATTCTTTATTTTGTGCGATGAATAAAAAAATCATTTTCCTTGTGGCCTGCTTGCTGGGATTGGCGGGCAACGTAGCGGCGCAAAAGCCCGACCACCGCTGGTTTAGCGAAGCCCGATTCGGGCTGTTCGTGCACTTCGGCCCCTACAGCCAGCTGTGCGAGGGCGAGTGGGTGATGAACACGCGCGGCTACACCGTGAGCGACTACCAAAAGTTGCAATCCCTTTTCAACCCGCAGCTGTTCGACGCCAAGGCTTGGGTTGCGGCAGCCAAGGGCGCAGGCATGAAGTACATCACCTTCACCTCGCGCCACCACGACGGCTTTAGCAACTGGGACACCAAGCAAAGCGGCTGGAACATTATGCGCACGCCCTACGGCAAAGACCTCGTGCGCCAGCTCGCCGACGAGTGCCACCGCGAGGGCATCAAGCTGGTGCTGTACTACTCGCTGCTCGACTGGTCGCGCAACGACTACAGCTTCACCACCGGCCGCACCGGACAAAAATCGGGACGCACCGAGCAGGGCAAATGGGAGGACTACATCGCCTTCATGAAAGCTCAGCTAACGGAGCTGCTCACCAGCTACGGAGACGTTGCTGGCATTTGGTTTGACGGCGAGTGGGACCAGATGAAATCGGAGCAGGAGGCGAAGCATTTGACGCACGATTCGTCGAAAGTGGACTGGCATTTTGGCGAAATTTATGACCTCATCCACCAGCTACAACCCAGCTGCATGGTGGCCAACAACCACCACCTCGAAGCCTTGCCAGGCGAGGACTACCAAGCGTTTGAGAAGGACTTGCCGGGAGAAAATGTGGGCGGCGGTTTTTCGGCACACCAAAAAGTTTCGCTACAGCTGCCGCTCGAAACTTGCGAAACGATGAACCACTCGTGGGGCTACAGCCTACGCGACAACAGCTACAAAAGTTTCGACCAGCTGGTAGCGCTGCTGGTGCGGGCTGCGGGCTATAACGCCAACCTGCTGCTCAACGTGGGGCCTAAGCCCACCGGCGTGTTCGACGACACCTGCCTCGTGCGCTTGCGCCAGCTGGGCGAGTGGACAAAGCTCTACGGCCACACCATCTACGGCACGCAGGGAGGCTTTGTCAAACCTCAGCCTTGGGGCGCGGTAACGCAAAACGGTAAGCTGTGCTACGTGCATGTGCTCGACAAAAATGTGCGCGAGCTGCAGCTCAAATTTCCCGCAAAAATCAAATCGGCAAAATGGCTGAACGCTAATGCAGGCGCCGCCTCTCCGCAGCTGAAGCTCGATAAAAAAACGGGCATCACCACGTTTACGTTGGGTGGCTTGCCTGAGGGACCGGACGCGATTTTATGCGTCGAAACGAATTAGAAATTCCAGCTTTTAATTATCAATTTTCAACTCCAATTCCAATTCCAAATTCCAATTCCAATTATGAAAAACATTCTTTGTTTTAGCCTCGCGGTGCT
Organism: Prevotellaceae bacterium; assembly: GCA_031289995.1. Next base: position 2,235 of record JAITOI010000130.1, read on the forward strand.
ATGCGTGGGGGCAATGACACAGCGGGCTACAGCGGGTGTGAGCATCATTCCGCAGCCCACAAAATGCGTCGTGAAGACAGGTGAATTTGTGGTGAACAGCCAAACAAAATTTGTGCTGAGCGCCGACAATGCCGAGCTTCGCAACGCCGTATGGACGCTCAACGAGCGGTTCAAAACTGCCGCAGGATTTACCCTGCCGGTGGCAGTGGGCAAGGCTGGCAGCAACAGCATCAGCTGCGCCATCAACCCCAAAATTAAGGGTGGCGACGAGGCCTACACCCTCGCTGTAACCAAGAGCGGCATTGCGATTGAGGCTCGCACGCCGCACGGCATTTTCAACGCGACGCAGACCTTGCGCCAGCTGCTGCCACCGCAATTTGAGGGCAGCACGGTAGCCGCCAACGTAACGTGGACGGTGCCCTGCGTAAGCGTGGAGGACGCGCCCCGCTTTGGCTACCGCGGGTTGCACCTCGACGTGGCACGCCACTTTATGAGCAAGGAAGAGGTGATGCGCTACATCGACCTGCTGGCCTACCACAAGCTCAACGTGTTCCACTGGCACCTCACCGAAGACCAAGGCTGGCGCATCGAAATCAAGCGCTACCCGAAGCTGACAAAGGTGGGCGCGTACCGCAACCGCACGCTCCTCGGCGAGTTTGTCCGCAACCCCGCGCTGCGCAAGTGGATTACCTACGACCAGCCCTACGGCGGCTTCTACACGCAGGACGACGTGCGCGAGGTGTTGGCCTACGCCGAAAAACACTTCGTAACGGTCATCCCCGAAATCGAAATGCCCGGCCACGCGGTGGCTGCGCTGGCGGGCTATCCCGAGCTGTCGTGCTGCGGCGGGCCGTTTGAGGTGATTGGCATTTGGGGCGTGCTGGAGGATATTTTTTGCGCAGGCCGCGACACCACGTTTGGCTTCCTCGAAAACGTGCTGACCGAGGTCTGCGAGCTCTTCCCTTCGCCCTACATCCACATTGGCGGCGACGAGGCTCCCAAGCTACGCTGGACGCGCTGCCACGCCTGCCAGGAGCGCATCAAGGCGCTGGGGCTAAAGGACGAGCACGAGCTGCAATCGTACTTCATCACGCGCATCGAAAAATTTGTTGCCACCAAGGGCAAGCGCATCATTGGCTGGGACGAAATTTTGGAGGGTGGCCTTGCGCCCAACGCCACCGTCATGTCGTGGCGGGGCGAGGAGGGCGGCATCGCGGCAGCGAAGCAAAAGCACGACGTGATTATGACGCCCAACTCCCACGCCTACCTCGACTACGGCCAGGTGAAGAACAAGGACAAGAAAGAGCCGCGCTCCATTGGCGGCTACCTGCCGCTATCGAAGGTGTACAGCTACGACCCGATTCCGGCCTCGCTCACCGCCGATGAAGCCAAGCACATCCTCGGTTTCCAGGGCAACGTGTGGTCGGAGTATCTGACGTCGTTCAACGAGGTGAAGCTCGAGTACGGCGACCTGCGCTCGTCGGTGCTGTACATGGCCTACCCGCGTGCCGCAGCCATTGCCGAGGTGGGCTGGACAGGCAAGGCGCAAAAAAATTACGCCGACTTCCGCACGCGCCTCACGCAAATTTTGCTGCGCTACGACGCAATGGGAGTTGGCTACAATAAGACTTTTCTGACGGAAGAATAACGGTTCAAAATTCAAAACAAAATTCAAAACAAAAAACAAAAAAATGAAAACCTTGCAATCACTAAAAGTTCTCGCCATTGGCCTCGCTCTGCTGAGCGTGGGCGCGGCTTGTACGCAGGGCAACCGCGTAATTAAGGTTGCCACGCCCACGCGTCCTGCGGGGCAAACCGACATGCTGCAGTTTGCGGCAGCTCCCATTCCCACCGTGCGCGTGGGCTTCATCGGCCTCGGCATGAGAGGGCCTGGCGCCGTTAGCCGAATGACCAACATCGAGGGCGTAGAAATTGTTGCCCTCTGCGACGTGGTCGAGGCGAACGTCAAAAAGGTGAACGAGAAGCTCACCCAGAAAGGCCTGCTGCCCGCCGAGGAATTTTTTGGCGACACCGCCGTGTGGCAAAAGCTCATCGCGCTGCCCAACCTCGACCTCGTGTACGTTGCCACCGATTGGGTGCACCACGCCGAGATTGGCATCGCCGCGATGAAGGCCGGAAAGCACGTAGCCATTGAGGTTCCAGCGGCCATGACCATGGACGAAATCTGGGCGCTCATCAACACCTCCGAGCAAACGCGCAAGCACTGCATGCAGCTCGAAAATTGCGTGTACGACTTCTTCGAGCTCACCACGCTCAACATGGTGCAGCAGGGCTTGCTGGGCGACGTTATCCACGGCGAAGGTGCCTACATCCACGGCCTGCAGCCGTACTGGGACGAGTACTGGAACGACTGGCGCATGAAGTTCAACGAGACTCACCGCGGCGACGTGTACCCCACGCACGGCCTCGGCCCCGTGTGCTTCGCGATGAACATCCACCGCGGCGACAAGCTCAACTACCTCGTGTCGGTGGACACCCGCGCACAGGGCAACATCGAATACTTGCAGGAGAAGCGCGGCCGCACCGTTAACCCCGACTCGTTCCGCACCGGCGACCACACCTGCACCCTCATCCGCACCGAGAAGGGCGGCAGCATCCTCATCGAGCACAACACCACCTCGCCCCGCCCCTACAACCGCATGTACCAGCTCACCGGCACCAAGGGATTTGCCAACAAGTACCCGCGCCCAGGCCTTGCCCTCAACGCCGGCGCACTCGACCCAGAGCTGAGCAAGAACCACGAAAATCTCACCGCGCATAGCTTCGTGCCCGACACCATCTACCGCCAGCTGATGGCGCAGTACGCCCACCCCATTGCCAAAGACATCACCGAAAAAGCTAAGCAGGTGGGAGGGCACGGCGGCATGGACTTCATCATGGACTACCGCCTCATCTACTGCCTGCAAAACGGCCTGCCGCTCGACATGGACGTGTACGACCTCGCCGAGTGGAGCTGCCTGATTCCGCTCACCGAACTCTCGCTCGACAACAACTCCGCACCCGTCGAAATTCCCGATTTTACGCGCGGCGGATGGAACAAAAT
>JAITOI010000160.1 GCA_031289995.1 Prevotellaceae bacterium
CCTTATTACCTTATTGAAAATGCGAATAAGGTAATAAGGTTTAAGAAATATGGAAATGCCTATGCTACTAAGGTTGCCTTAGAGCAATAAGGTTTTGCAATGGGTTGGACAGTGGCCAAGAATCTTACCCACACAAAAAACGGTAGAACCATCCTATTCAAGCAACTCAAGCAACTCAAGCAACATCGTTGCATATCATAAGAAATACCCCCCATCCCCATCCCCCAAAAAGGTATATACCTGTCCTCCGCCAAGTCCGTACCTTTTGGGTGGAAAGGTACGGACTTGTAGGGGTAAAAGGTACGGACTTGGCCGTCGCCAAGTCCATACCTTTTTGGGAACAGGTATATACCTTTTTGGGGAGGTGTTTGTAGTGCTGCCTGAGCTTAGCCCACGCTCGCCTCAAAGCCTTATCTCCCTCCCCCCATAAAAATCCAAAATCTTGAGCGCAAAAACGTAGCTGTACTTGGCCTGCGCCTCCTCGGAGAGGCTGCGCGAAAGGCGGGTCGCGGCCTCGGTAAATTCGTACACGCTCGACTTGCCGGTTTGGTACTTGCTGTCGGCGTAGCGGAAAGCCTCGCGCGCGGCAGCCACCGATTTTTGCGACGCAAGGTAGCTCTTTTGCGCCGCCACTGCGCTGTGGTAAGCCTGCTGAATTTCCTTGTACAGCGTCTTCTTCACGCTCTCCAGCTCCAGCTCTTGGTAGTTGATGTTGATTTGCGCCGAGCGCACGCTGTTGCGCGTGGCAAAGCGGTTGAAGATGGGGATGCTGAGCGATAGGCCCACGTACTCCTGCAGGTTGTTGCTCATCTGCGAGCCGAAGCTGGCGTTGGACATGCTGTTGAGCAGGTAGTAGTTGTCGCCCACTCCGGCGTTGAGGCTCAGCTGCGGGTAGTGCCCGGCTTGCGCCACCTTGAGCCGCGCTCGGCTGACGTCCACCTGCAGCTCGGCTTCGCGAATTTGTGGCTTTGTGCCGAGCGCGCTGCCGTACACTTCGCTCACCTCGGCAAGCGGCATGAGCATTAGCGTTGCGCTGTCGAGGGCGGGCAGCTGCACGTCGAAGCTGTCGAGGCTGGCGATCTCCAGCAGCTGCGCCAGCGTGAGCAGGCACAGGCGCACGTTGTTGTCGGCGGTGGTGAGCGTGGACTCGTCGGAGGCTTGCTGCGAGCGGATTTCGAACAGCTGGGCTTGCGGCGCCTTGCCAGTGGAGACCATCGCCTCGGTGCGCTTCACGCTCTCGGTGGTGAAGCTCAATGCCTCGCTACCGATTTTGTGAATTTCCTTGCGCAGCAAAACGTCGAGGTAGGCCTGCGCCACGGACACCGCAATGCTCTCCTTGGCGCGGCGCAGGGCCTCACCTGCGGCCTGCACGGTGTAGCGCTGCAGGTGGATGTTGTTGGTGATTTGAAAGCCGGTGAACAGCGGCATGTTGGCCGAAAGCGAGAACGAGGTGTTCTGCGAATTGACGTCAACCGTTTTGCCCTCGCGGTCTTGGCCGCGCCCAAAGTTGAACGTCTGCCCCACGCTGGCGTTCGCGGCGGGTAGCCAGCTGCGCTGCGCGGTGTTGAGCTCCGTTTCGCGCGAGCTGAGGTTGAGCTCCTGCATTTTGACCTGCATGTTGTGGTCAATGGCGTAGCTAATGCACTGCTCGAGCGACCAGGGCTGTGCGGCCGCAAACCCTGTGGTAGCAACGAGTAGCAGAGGTGTGATAAAGAAATATCGCGCCGAGAATTTCATGATTTTGCTGTTCCTGTTTTTCATTTTACTGTCCTCATTTTTCCAACCCATCGCCCGAACACCGCAATCACCACAAAGCACAGCAACGGCAGCGCGAACGACACGCGCACGGACGACATCGCGTCGCCAAACCACACCGCCTTGTCGATGAGCAAGCCTTGCAGCGGCGGGAAAATTGCGCCGCCGCCAATGGCGAGTATCAGCCCCGCGGAGGCGAGCTTGGCGTCGTCGCCCAGGCCCTTGAGCGCAATGCCGTAGATGGTCGGAAACATGAGCGACATGCAGGCCGAGATGGCGATGAGCGAGTACAGCCCTGCCCAGCCATGCAGCACTATGGCGCCCAGCGTGAACGCCGCGCCGCCCACGGCAAGGCACGACAGCAGCAGGCTTGGGCGAATGTACTTGAGCAAAAATGTGCAGATGAAACGGCTCGTAACAAAGATGCCCATCGCAATCATGTTGTAGCCTTGCGCGGTATTTTTGTCCAGGCCCAGCTCCTTTTCGGCGTACTGAATGATGAAGGTCCACACCATGATTTGCACGCCTACGTAGAACGCCTGCGCCACCACCGAGCTGGTGTACACGCGGTTTTTTATTAGCCTGCGAAACACCGCGAGCGTGGCCGTGCTTTGCCCCGCCACGCCTACGGTTTCGCCCTTCGGCAGCCGCGAAATAGCGAACAGCAGGAAGAACGCGAACACCACCAAACCCAATACTAAGTAGGGCGTGCTCAAAATGTCCAGCGCCTCGGTCTTCTGCGTGGCAAGCGGGGCAACGGTTTTCAGCGCGTCGAGCTTGTAGAGGATGAGCTCTTTTGCGATGAGCATCCCCGTCAGCGAGCCAATGGGGTTGAAGGCTTGCGAGAAGTTGAGGCGGCGCGTGGCCGAGCCTTCGGCGCCCAGCGACAGGATGTAGGGGTTGGACGTGGTCTCCAAAAACGACAGGCCGCAGGTCATCACAAAGTAGGCCGTGAGGAACACGCTAAACGCTTGCACATGGCCCGCCGGAATGAACAGCAGGCAGCCCAGCGAGTAGAACAGCAGGCCAACAATGATGCCCATTTTGTAGCCGTAGCGCTTGATGAAAAGCGCGGCCGGAATGGCCATCAGGCAGTAGCCGCCGTAGAAGGCCAGCTGCACCAGCGAGCTCTCGAAGTTGGAGATGGCGAGGATGTCCTTAAACGCCGCCACCATGGGGTTGGTGATGTCGTTGGCAAAGCCCCACAGCGCAAACAGCGACGTGACCAGCACGAACGGGAGCAGCATCGCCCGCGGCACAACAGGAATTTTTTTGGTGTGTGAATTCATTATTGCTAATTTTTTTTGGCGACAAACGTACAACAAAAAATCGAATATGCAAAGGGATTTTTTCCCACAGGCGAAATCTTTTTTTGAGGCGCTACGAAGAAAGCCTCTGCTCCGTGCGCAAGACCACACACGGCAAGCTTCTGGCATGTGGAAAATTTTACATACCTTTGCGCCCTAAATCTTCAAATCATGGCAACAACCATCAAGCGCCTACCCTACAGCATATCGGACTTCCA
>JAITOI010000165.1 GCA_031289995.1 Prevotellaceae bacterium
CGAAGCTGACATCGTTTTGTCGCGTAGGCTCAATGCCCAGCGAATCGGCCAGCGACTTGCGTAGCGCCATGCCGTCGGCGCCGGTGTCGAACAGAAATCGCAAGCTGCGCTGGCTGTTGTTGAGCTGCAAGTGCACTACGATTGAGCTGCTGTCGCGCTCAAAAGGTATCACCATCCGCTGCGCGAAAAGCGAGGCGGAGCAAAGGATTGCGAGGATGAAGGGGGTTAATTTCATTGGCCAAAAAATTGCATTTCTACTTGCCGATGTATTTTCCCAAGTGCGGCGGCTGGTTGTAGGCAGTGTTTTCGGCAGCTACGCCGAGGCGGTAGTGCGGGTCGTGCATCAGCGTGGTCATGCGGTGCGTGGTGGGTATGGTGGTGGTGAAAATCATCAGCTGGCTGGGGTTGCTGTCGTTGTAGTACACGGCCTCCTCGCGCCAGTCGCCGAACAGGTCAGCGCTGAGGCAGGGGTTGTTTTTGGTGCCGTTGATGGCGTGTGCGCCGTGGTCGGCAAAGTTGACGATGCGCGTTGTGCCGTCGCCGTTCCACTTGTCGATGCGGGTGCCGTCGAGCAGCTCATCTTGCAGGTCGCCATCCCAGTAAATACGGAAGTTTACGGAGGGTTTGTGCAGCGAAATGGCTTGCCCCTTGATGTTGTAAACGGTGTCGCTTGCGCTGCTCCAGAACTCGAATCCGCGGTGGTTGGGGTCGATGTCGGCGGCCAGCCCGCGCCCCACGTCAACGTTGGTGGGTCGTCCAAAAATCAGCTCGCCTGTTTTCGCGTCGCGCAGCTCAACGCCTGCGGGCGATGGCTTGGTTTCGTGCACGTCAAAAAATTCCAGCCCAGGACGGTCGGGGTCGAGGTCGGAGAGGTGGTGGGCATCGCCGTGGCCAAGTCCTGTGGAGTAGAGCAGCCGTCCGTCGTTGTTGATGCAGGCTCCGCCGTAGGTAATTTCGTCGCATCCATCGCCGTCCACGTCGCCTGCGGCAAGGCTGTGATTGCCCTGGCCGTAGGCAGTATTTTTCTTGTCGGGTAAGGTGCCCGAATCGTAAACCCAGCGCTCCTTGAGCGTTTTTCCGTCGAAGTCGTAGGCCGCCAACACCGCACGGGTGTAGTATCCGCGGCACATCACCACGCTTGGGTGCTGGCCGTCGAGGTAGGCCACGCAGGCGAGGTAGCGGTCGCTGCGGTTGCCGTTGGCATCGCCCCAGGTTTCGCGTAGCGTGTTGCCGCGCGGCGGATTGTAGGGGATGGTGTGGATGTTAGCGCCGGTGCGTCCGTCGAAAACCGTGAGGTACTCCGGCCCGCTGAGCACGTGGCCTGCGGCGTTACGGTAATCGGCGGTGGGGTCGTCGTTGCCCAGCAGCACAGGCTTTCCGGTGCCGTCGATGGTGCCGGGCGCGGTTTTGCACACCAGCTCGGCCTTACCGTCGCCGTCAAAATCGTACACCATCATCTGCGTGTAGTGGGCGCCAGCTCTGATGTTGCGTCCAAGGTCGATGCGCCACAGCTGGGTGCCGTCGAGCTTGTAGGCGTCGATGATGACGGGGTCGGTGATGCCGGCTTGGGAGTTGTCGCGGGCGCGAGCATCCCACTTCACCACCAGCTCGTACTCGCCGTCACCGTCGAGGTCAGCCACGCTGCAATCGTTGGGCGCGTAGCCTATCACGGGCTGCCCGCCGCCCATGCCTTGCCCGCTGCGCGGCGGACGATTGCCTCGCCTTTCGGCCATGCGAATCGAGTCGCGAGCAAAGCTCTCCGGGTCTGCACGCCGCATGGAATCTCGCATCCGCTCGAAGGCTAGCATACGCTGTTCTTGCGCCAGCTGCTCTTGCTTCACCACCACCGAGTCGAGCGTGGGACGATTGAGCTGCATGGTCAGGTAGGGCTTATCCCACGCCTTGACCGGCTTTGAGGCGGCCTGCTCCTTGCCGTTGTTCACGACGCTCACCGTGTAAGCATCCGCTGCACCACCCGCCAAGTCGCGCCAGCACGTGGCTCCGCTAAGGGGCGAGCTGTTGAGCTGCGCGCCGTTGCGGTAGAGGTTGAAGGCTGTTTGCTGCGGCTCGCTGCCCAGCAGCCGCCAGCTTACAAACACGCCGCTATCGGTTTTTACGGCAACCACGCCGCGGTCGAGCCGCTCCATTTGACGCTCTGCAGCGAAGGCGCAGCCAAGGCTGAACGCGAGAGCGAGGGAAAGGATTTTTTTCATTTTGAGAATTTGATGATTTGAAGATTTGAAGATTATTTTGTCCACGAATTACACGAATTAACACGAAGCAGATGAGGATTTGAAAATTGGAAAATTTGAGGATTTGAGGATTGCAGCGTCGCATATCGCATAGTCGCATATCGGGTTTACGGCATCTTCCAAACAGCAACGCCAGCCTGCTTCAGCGTCGCTTCGCCGATAAGAAAAACCTCCTTGCCCGACAGCGGCAGCGTGCAGGGCTTGTCGGAGTAGTTGACCGCGATGCCAAAGCCGTCACGGTACTCGATGTGCAGGCCGGCGGGCAGGTTGGCGAGAGGCGTGTTGAGCGTGGCAAATATTTTTTTCAGCACGTCGCGCTCCAAGTCGCCGTCACGCGAATCAACGCCCAGGTAGCACACCGCGCCCTTGCCTTTGCGCACAAAGCTTACGGCTGGTTTGCCCGCGTAAAAATCGCCGCTGTGGGTTGCCCACACCTCCGTATTTTTGTCGGGCAACAGCGCTTCGCCCCAGCAATTCCAAGGGTAGCGCGAGCTGCCGAAAATGATGGTGTCGGTGATGCGCGGCAGCAGCAAATCGTAGAAGTCAATGCCGGCGCCGATTAGCGAGCGAATGGCGGAGGCGTAGGGCGATTCGAACAGCTGCCCGTTGCGGTCTTTGTGCCCGCTGCGGCAAGTGAGCACAAGGGTTCCGCCGCCGTCCACGTAGCTCTCCCACTTGCGCAGCAGCGCGCTGTCAACCATTTCGTAGGCGGGCGCCACGAGCAGCTTGTAGGCAGCAAAGTTGTCCTTCTCCTGCACGAAATCCACCGGCGCACCAAAGCTCTTCAACGCGCTGTAGTACTTGTCCACGTGCCGCTCGGTGCTCCACAGGCGGGTCTGCTTGTTGCGCTCCATGTCCCAGCTATTTTCGTGGTTGTAGAGGATGGCGGTGCGCCGCGCCGCGTAGTCGGAAGGCAGAGCAGCATTAGGGTTGGCGTGCTTGCGTAGCGTGGCAATATCCTTGATGAACTGCGCATACTCCAGCCCTCCGGATGTGGGCGTAACGCCGTCGGGGCCTACGATGCCGTAGTGGTAAAGCTCCATGCCGTAGGTGGGCTGGCGGTAGCGGTAGGTGCAAATGAACTTGCTGCCTCCCGCGAGCACCTGCCACAACCACAGCCGCACCGCACCCGGCAAGGGCTGCGGGTTGATGCTACCCCAGTTGACCTGCCCAGGTTGCAGCTCCATCACGCCGTACACGCCGCTGATGGGACGGAAAAAATCGTTCGCCTTCGCAATGCGCTCAACCGGCCCAAGCCTAAAGCCATTGCGACCTAAGCCGTAGTCCTCGCCGAACACCATGTAGCGCGTGTAGCTCTGAAAATCGAGGCTGTCGCTCTGCCGCAGATGGCCATCGTTGTACTCCGGAATGTAGTTGGTCGTAATCCACTGCTTGCCGTTGGTGTGGCGGCGAATGGCGTGCGTCTGCTCGTCGAGGAAGGTGGAAACTTCGGCTGCGCAAAACCTGTCGTGGTCGAGCAGCTGATGCGGGTTGATGCCCCACTGCGTGCTGTGTTTGGGAATTTCTACCTCGTCGAACGCGGCGTAGGTTTGGCTCCAAAATGCCGCACCCCAGGCCTTGTTGAGCGTAGCAATGCTGCTGTATTTTTTCTTCAGCCACGCGCGAAAACGTTGCTGCGCGTCGCGTCCGTAGTCGTACTGCGAGCGCGGCTCGTTGTCGAGCTGCCAGCCCACAATGGCCTCGTTTTTGCCGTAGCGCGAGGCGAGCTGCTCAATCATTTTTTTCGCATACTCGCGGTAGAAGCTGTTCGAAAACGAGGCGTGCTGCCGTCCGCCGTGCGCCATCTGCTGGCCGTTTTCGAGCGTCAGCTGCACGTCGGGATGCTTGCGCACGAGCCACACCGGTGGCGTGGCGGTGGAGGTGCACAGCAC
>JAITOI010000076.1 GCA_031289995.1 Prevotellaceae bacterium
AAAACCTCATTTTTACCTAATTTTTCTAACAAAACAATGCTTCGACTACGCTCTGCAACCACCTCAGTAGAGACGCGACGCGCCACGTCTTTGCAATCTCATTAACCTCATTAAAATTAAATGAAGTTGTTGTAGTAAAGAAAAAATTTATACCTTTGCATCCAAAATGTGGCAATGAATCTTGAACATTACGACATAGATTTCGACGATCGGCGAACAGTGTTTGAGTTTACGAGCGTAGGCGTGAAAGGTCGGATTACGAAGGTAGTCCAATTTAGCCCCATCTCCCTGAAACACTTGTACAACTTAGGCTTTGGCGATAAAAATGAGCTGACAGGCGAGGTGGACGATATGGTTATTACCAACAATGGTGATGCTCCAAAAGTGTTGGCCACCGTTGCTTTTAGCGTGATTACATTTGCCAACGAGTGTCCTGATGCGATGATATATGCCACAGGGAGTACCCTATCGCGCACCCGCCTCTATCGAATGGAAATTGCCCGCCAGCTGGTGGCCATATCCGAGTATTTTTACGTGTATGGCTTGCTTGAAAATGAGTGGGAAGAATTTGCAGCAAATAAAAATTATCAAGCTTTTTTAATTAAAAGAAAGTAGCTATGAACACCATCATCAACAACAACAAATTGCAATCTCCGGTTGCCAAAGTAAACAAGCGTCTGAATGCCTACGAGCAAACCGTTTTGTTTCCTAAAAAAGTGCGGCAGGCCAATGAAATGCTTAAAAACGTGGGGCTGCCAAAATTCAAATAGTAAATAAGGGTTGCCTTGCGTACGGGATGCAGGCTGTGCCACAATGGAGGCTTGCGCACGGAGCACAGACCTCATTCGGGGCACGGCCTACACCCGTGCGCCATGCAGGACGCGATTTAGCCATTCGCCGCTGAGCGGCATCTGCGCGGCAGTCGCAAATCGCACAATCGCAAATCTCAAATCAAAAATTTTTGGGAGTTCCCAAAATATTATCTACTTTTGCAGGCTTTTATTTTAGTGTATAAACCAAACATTTTTATCCCCAAACAAGATTATGACATCAAACCGATTTCAAGGCTCGTGGCCGAAAATTGGCATCCGCCCCACCATTGACGGGCGCATGGGTGGCGTGCGCGAATCGCTCGAGGCGCAAACCATGAACATGGCGAAAACCGTGGTCGATTTTCTCACCCACAACCTGCGCTACCCCGACGGAACGCCCGTGCAGTGCGTGGTTGCCGACAGCACCATTGGCCGCGTGGCGGAAAGCGCGGCGGCGGCCGACAAGTTCAGGCACGAAAATGTGGGCGTTACCATCACCGTAACCCCCTGCTGGTGCTACGGCAGCGAAACGATGGACATGGACCCGCACACCATCAAAGCCGTGTGGGGCTTCAACGGCACGGAGCGTCCGGGCGCGGTGTACCTCGCGGCGGTGCTCGCCGCTCACGCGCAGAAAGGGCTGCCCGCATTCGGCATCTACGGGCACGACGTGCAGGACAACTCCTCGACCGAAATGCCCGCCGACGTGCAGCAAAAAATGCTGCTCTTTGGCAAGGCTGCCCTCGCCGCCGCCACCATGCGCGGCAAGTCGTACCTGAGCATTGGCGCGGTGTGCATGGGCATTGCCGGCTCCATTGTGAGCGCCGACTTTTTCGAGAGCTACCTCGGCATGCGCTGCGAAGGCATCGACGAGGTGGAGCTTATTCGCCGCATGACGCTGGGCATTTTCGACCACGAAGAGTACGAAAAAGCGCTGGCCTGGGCCAAGAAAAACTGCTCGGAAAACGCCGACATTTGCAACCGCCACGACCTCCAAAAGCCGCGCGCCGAGAAGGACAAGGACTGGGAATTTGCCGTGAAAATGACCCTCATTGTGCGCGACCTGATGCAGGGCAATCCCAAGCTGCGCGAGCTGGGCTACGGCGAGGAGTCGCTTGGCCACAACGCGCTGGTGGCGGGCTTTCAGGGGCAGCGCCAGTGGACAGATTTCTACCCCAACGGCGACTTCACCGAGGCCATTCTCAACTCGTCGTTCGACTGGAATGGCATCCGCGCACCCTACATCATCGCCACCGAAAACGATGCGCTCAACGGCACCGCCATGCTGTTTGGCCACCTGCTCTCCAACGCCGCCTCGGTGTTTGCCGACGTGCGCACGTACTGGAGTCCCGAGGCGGTGGAGCGCGTAACGGGCAAGCAGCTCACCGGTCGTGCTTCCGGCGGCATGATTCACCTCATCAACTCGGGCGCCGCCTCGCTCGACGGCAGCGGCCGCCAGTGCGACGCGAGCGGCCAGCCTGCGATGAAGCCCTTCTGGGAAATTTCCGAGCGCGAAGCTCAGGCCTGCCTCAACGCCACCATGTGGGTGCCCGCCAACCGCGAGTACTTCCGCGGCGGCGGCTTCTCGTCCAAGTTTCTCTCGCGCGGCGAAATGCCCTGCACCATGATTCGCATCAACCTCGTGAAGGGCTTGGGTCCCGTGCTGCAGCTCGCCGAGGGCTGGACGGCTGACGTTGACCCCGCCATCCACAAGGTGCTCGACGAGCGCACGGACAAGGGCTGGCCTACCACCTGGTTCGTGCCGCGCGTCGTGGCGGGCAACGACAACTTCAAGGACGTGTACTCCGTGATGAACTCGTGGGGCGCCAACCACGGCGCCGTCAGCTACGGGCACATCGGCGCGGAGCTGATAACGCTGTGCAGCATTCTGCGCATCCCCGTGTGCATGCACAACGTGACGGACGACA
>JAITOI010000100.1 GCA_031289995.1 Prevotellaceae bacterium
AATGAGGTTTTGCATTACCGTTTAAGCCTGTTGCAAGCCCTTATTTTTCTATGGCTCCATAGTAGCCTCCATATTTCAAATTCCCCCACTCGGACGGCCTTGTGCGAGGCAATTTTCAAATCTTCAAATCTTCAAATTCTTCCTCATACTCTCCCACACGAAGTACCCCACCAGCCCCGCATACACCACCAACCCCAGCATCTGCGCGGCGTGCGACGATGACCATGCGGCGTTCACGTAGTCGATTTTGAAGTAGCTCAGCACGGCGCTCAGCACGCCCAGCAAGGCTCCGCCAGCGATGAAGCCCGAGGCGACCAGCGTGCCACGTTCGCCCCGCGCGGCGTTGAGGGCTGCGTTTTTGCTGCGCGTGGTTACAAACCAATTCACCAAACCGCCCACCAGCAAAGGCGTGTTGAGGTCGAGCGGGATGAACATGCCCAGGGCGAAGGCCAGCGCGGGCACGCCAATCATGGTGAGGATGAGCGCCAGCGCTGCGCCTGCGCCGTAGAGCAACCACGGGACCGATTGCCCGCTCATCAGCGGCTCAATCACCGCCGCCATAGCGTTGGCCTGCGGCGCCACCAGAGCGTTGTCGCCCGTGAAGCCGTAGGTTTGGTTGAGCACCATCATCACGCCGCCCACGGTGGCTGCGGAAACCAGCGTGCCGAGGAACTTATACGACTGCTGCTTGGCGGGCGTGGAGCCAAGCCAGTAGCCGATTTTGAGGTCGGTTACAAAGCCTCCAGCCATCGCCAGCGCGGTGCACACCACGCCGCCAATGACCAGCGCCGCCACCATTCCCGACGTGCCCGAAAGCCCCACACCCGCAAGGATGAGCGAGGCGATGATGAGGGTCATCAGCGTCATTCCGCTCACGGGGTTGGTGCCCACAATGGCGATGGCGTTGGCCGCCACGGTGGTGAACAGAAACGCGATGAGCGCCACCACCAGCAGCCCCACCAGCGCGTAGAGGGCGCTGTGCGTAACGCCTATCCAGAAGAAGACGAACACCAGCAGCAGGCAGGCGGCAATGCCCCACAAAATAATTTTCATGGGCAGGTCGCGCTGCGTCCGCAGCGGCTGCACTACGGCTGCGCCCTTGCCACCGCCGAGCTCGCGGCCAGCCAGCTTCACGGCCGATTTGATGACGCCGCTGGAGCGAATAATGCCCACCACTCCCGCCATCGCGATGCCGCCAATGCCAATGTTTCGCACGTAGTACTTAAAAATTTCTTCGGCGCTCATCGCGCCCACCAGCTTGGCCACTCCTGTGCCCACGGCCAGCGTTTGCCCGTCGGCAAAGTAGGCCAGCAGCGGGATGAACACGTACCACGACACGAACGAGCCGGCGCAAATGATGGCGGCGTACTTCAGCCCCACGATGTAGCCCAAGCCCAGCACGGCCGAACCGAGGTTGAGCTTGAACACGATTTTGGCCTTCTCGGCAAGGGCATCGCCTGCGGCAATTGCCCGCGTGGAAAACACCTCGCTCCACGCGCCAAACTTGGCAATGGCAAAGTCGTACAAACCGCCCACCAAGCCCGCCACCAGCAGCAATCGCGTCTGCGCGCTGCTGCTTTTGGCCACGCTCTTCATCGCGCTCGTTGTTGCGCTCGCGGCCTCGCCTTCGGCCTCTGCCCTCGCGCCGCTGGCCAGCACCTGCGTGGTGGCGGTGGCTTCGGGGAAGGGGTACTTGCCGTGCATGTCGCTCACAAAATATTTGCGAAACGGGATGAGGAAAAGGATGCCGAGGCATCCGCCCAGCAGCGAGCTGAAAAATATTTGCCAAAAGCTGACCGTCATTTCGGGGTACTTTGCCTGCAAGATGTAGAGCGCAGGCAGCGTGAAAATGGCGCCCGCCACAATCAGGCCCGACGACGCGCCGATGGACTGAATGATGACATTTTCGCCCAGCGCACCCTTGCGCTTCGCCGCGCTCGACAGCCCCAGCGCAATGATGGCAATGGGAATGGCAGCCTCGAACACCTGCCCCACCTTGAGGCCGAGGTAGGCGGCGGC
This sequence comes from Prevotellaceae bacterium, assembly GCA_031289995.1. The sequence goes on from JAITOI010000100.1 coordinate 2,020, forward strand.
AGCCGAAAAGATGACCGCCATGACCAGCCCCCAGCCCACCGACCAGAAGTTGACTTCGGGGTAGCGCTTGTGCGGCGACATCAGCGGTTCGTAGGTTTCGCCCTCGCGCAGCTCGCGGCTGGCGTTTTCGGGGAGAGTGGAAGTTTGAGATGGTTCCATGTTGTTTGTTTTTTGTTGTTAGATTTCAGCCGTCAAAAAAAATCCTACACTATTGCTGCCGCCACGCCCTGCGTTGCCTTGAGCAAGTCCTGCGGGGCGATTTTGAGCTGCAGTCCGCGCTGTCCGGCGCTCACGTAGATGAAGTCGTACAGCAGGCCGCTTTCGTGCAGGTAGGTGGGGAAGCGCTTTTTCATCCCCACGGGCGAGCAGCCTCCGCGGATGTAGCCCGTGAGCGGCAGCAGGTCTTTGAGCGGGATGAGGTCGCAATTTTTGTTGCCCGATGCGCGTGCGGCCAGCTTCAGGTTGAGCTCGTAGCCGCCGGGGATGACGCAGGTAAAGTAGCCCGTTTTGTCGCCCTTCAGCACCAAAGTTTTGAACACCTGCTCCAGCGGCTCGCCCAGCGATTCGGCCACATGTGCCGCACCCATGTCGGCCTCGTCAAAGGTGTAGGCGATGAGCTGGTGGGCAATGCCCGCCTGCTCGAGCAGGCGGGCGGCGTTAGTTTTCGGGGGCATGGATTTGAAAATTTGAAAATTTGAAGATTTGAAGATGCTCTGCGTCGCACATCGCACGTCGCATCGTCGCACGTCTATCTCCACTCGAGCACCCTGCGAAAATCATAGTCCTCCGGATTCGGCACAAACTTGCGTGCGGCCTCGTAGTCGGCGGGCGTGATAAAGTGCAGCACGTTGCGGATGATGCTCTGCACAAACTGGCTGTCGATGTCCACCAATCGTGGCGGAATTTTGCCTGTCTTGGGGTCTTGGATGTCGCGCAAAAAGAGTGGCGCCACGTCGCCGTAGTGGTTCACGTAAACCATGCATCCGGTGTGGCCAGCTTTGAACAGGTCGTACACGCCAAAGCCAAGCAGGGTGCAGTACTGGCGGTCGTAGGCGCTGGGCACGTCGCAGCGCACCTCGTAGCCAATTTCCACCGGACGGGTCTTCACCTTGAGCTTGATTTCGCTGGCGTGCCGCTCAATGATTTCGCTAAAAATATGCGCCTTCGACACCTTGCCCAGCTCGGGATGTCCGTGCTCGTCGTACGAAAAAGTTACGCCCGATTTTTTGATTTCTTCCTCGCTCAGCTCGTGGAACACGCCCTCCGAAATCACGGCTGCGCCGTACTCCTCGCCCATGATTTTGCGCTTGAGGATGGACGAGATGACCAGCTTGACAATTTTGTCGCAGGTGATGGTGGTCTTGTTGAACATTTCGGGGATGACAATCATCGGGTAGTGGCACGAGGTGCCGATGCCGAAAGCCAGGTGCCCGGCCGAGCGCCCCATGGCGGCCACGATGAACCAGTTTTCGCTGGTGCGCGCATCCTCGTACACCACGGTGGCAATGTTGGAGCCTTCGGCGCGGGCGCTTTCGTAGCCAAACGTAGGCGTGCCGTTGGGTAGCGGCAGGTCGTTGTCGATGGTTTTAGGCACGTGAATGTTGGCGATGGGGTAGGTTTTGTCGGTCAAAAATTTGGCCACGCGGTTGGCTGTCGAAGCCGTGTCGTCGCCGCCCACCGTTACCAGCAGCTTCACGTTGTTGTTCTTGAAAAAGTCGAGGTTGAAGCGCTTCTCGAAGTCCTCGCTCGACGGCTTGTAGCGGCTCATGGTGATGGCCGAACCGCCGCGGTTGAAGATGTCATCGGCGAACTGGAAATCGACGTCTACCACGCGCGGATTTTTGGTGAACAAGCTGCTGTATCCGCCGTGCAGCCCGATGACGCGGTATCCGTTGCTCAGGAATACCTTGGCGACGCTGCCCACCACCGTGTTCATGCCCGGTGCAGGCCCGCCTCCGGTGAGGATAGCAATGGCATCTCTCGTGTTGTCTTTCATCTTTTTTGAATAATAATTTTTTGGGTTAACATGTAGGAAAAAAAACGCGCAAAGGTAGGAATTTTAAATTTAAAAATTTGAAAATTTGAAAATTTAAAGATTCACGGCTAAATCTTGTTTTGAGGTGCTATCCAAGCGTTCTGCCGTGCGCACGGGTGTTGGTTGTGCCCCGAAGGATGTCCGTGCTCCGTGCGCAAGACCACAGACGTATTGCTGGCTACTAAGGTTGCCTTAGAGCAATAAGGTTTTGCAATGGGTTGGGCAGCGGCAATAACCTCACGGCTGGTGAGCGTGGTTTGCGAACCTCATTTCAACCTAATTTTTCTAACAAAACAACCTCAAAATCGATGTGCGATTATGCGATTATGCGACAATACCCTTATTGAGAATG
>JAITOI010000132.1 GCA_031289995.1 Prevotellaceae bacterium
CTACTAAGGTTGCCTGCAAAAATAAGGTTTTGCAATGGCTTGGGCAGTGGCAAAGAACCTCACGGCTGGTGAGTGTGGTTTGCGAACCTCATTTCAACCTAATTTTTCTAACAAAACAACCTCAGTAGCCATGATAACGTATGATATTTCTCAACCTCATTACCTCCTTAAATTTGTAGAGACGTGGCGCACCGCGTCTGTACTGTTGCCAAGCTCAACCCATTGTAAAACCTTAGTTTGTCAGGCAACCTTAGTAGCCAGGGATGCATGTGTGCGTCTTGCGCACGGAGCACAGGCCTCATTTAGGGCACAACCTACACCCCTGCGCACGGCAGAACGATTGGACATGCTGGCATTGTCGCATAGTCGCACATCGCATAGTCGCACATCAAGTTGGAGTAGCGCCTCAAAAAAAGATTTAGTGGAAAAATGTTGTACCTTTGCGCCCGAATAAATAATGCCTTTTTTAAACCTTCGAGTATGAAAACTTCAACGCCCACCAGCCACGAGCAAGCGGCTGAAATGCTATGCGAGCGGCCTACAGCAGCTGCGCAAAAGCCGTCTCCTGCGGACATCAAAGCCCAGCTGCTGCAGCTGCTGATGCAAGCCCCCACATGGACTGACGCAGAATACCACAGCTACTTGCAGGCGCGGAAACACCTTAGCCAGCTGAGAACACAATGATACTGTTAGACACCTCTGTCTTGATAGAAATGTTTCGCGAAAAAGACAAGACCAAAACATTCTTTTTACAGCTGCTGGAGCGCGAAATTGAGTTTGCCATATCTACCATAACCCGCTACGAAATCCTGATAGGAAGCAACGAGCGACAAGTGGATTATTGGAATAATTTTTTGAGCCTTTTTGATGTACTTCCTTTTGATGTCGGCACCTCCGCTTGCGCAGTAAATATCTACAAAGATTTGAAGCGCAGAAACCAGCTAATTGATTTGGCCGATTTGATGATTGCCGCTACTGCCATTGCCTACCGCCTTCCCATAGCCACCACCAACACAAAACATTTCAAGCGCGTGGCGGATTTGACCATTATAGAGCGTAGGTAGACACTTCCACCATCCTAACCTAATAGCACCTCCAAAAAAGGTTTAGCCGATGGACGGGCTAAATCTTTTTTTTTGAGGCGCTGTCCATGACGGCGATATGGATTACATGTCCAAGCGTCCTGCATGGCGCACGGGTGTTGGGCGTTCCTGCGCTCGTTGTCATTGCGGGCTTGACCCGCAATCTCCTCGCTGACCTACTTCGCATCCCGTCGCAATGATGGCATGGTGAAGGAATGCAGGCGAGCATGGAGATTGCGAGTCAAGCCCGCAATGACGGCGTCGTGGGACCTGCGGACGGCAACCAGCTTGCGTCTTTGCGCACGGAGAACAGGCCTCATTTAGGGCACAACCTACACCCCTGCGCACGGCAAGCCGCTACCAACATTTCGTTTCATCCAACACAATCTAAAACCATGATGGCTGCTGGTATTTTGGGATGGAGACAAGCTACTCCGCCGACGTCGTAGTTGGCCCGCGCCGTAGGCGCTGTACGATGTTCAGGTCGAGCGACAGCGTTACGCGTAGCGTGTTCGACAGCGGGTCTTGGTTCGTAAAGGCGTACAGGTACGAGAGGTCGAGGCCAATCACGCTGTACTTGATTCCCGCGCCAAACGTGAGGTAGCGGCGGTTGCCCTTGCGCTTCGAGTCGTGAAAATATCCGCCGCGCAGATTGAACATTTTGCGGTAGCTGTACTCAAGACCGCCGCCAAACATAACCTCGCTCAACTCCTCGTTTGCTCCGTAGGGCGCGTCGTAGAACGATTGTATCATTCCCGAAATGGCGCCAACATTGGGGTTCATGCCACGCATCGTCTTGCCATCCATTATAAAAGTGTTGCCGCCGGTTTCGGTAGAATCGTAGAGTGCGGGTGGCGAGGGAACAAGCAGCTTGCTCAGCTCAATGCCCAGCATGAAGCTGTTGTCCTCATCGATGTTGACCGTGTAGCGACCGCCAAGGTGCATGGTTGCTGGCATGAAATATTTTTGCGAGCCTTCGGCATACGAAATTTTTGTGCCGATGTTGGAGATGGTAAAACCCATAGCCCACTCGTTGTCGCGGTGCTCGCGCTGGTAGTATATCGCAATGTCGGTGCCGAATCCGTTGGCGGGCGTGAGGTTGTTGAAGTCGCTGGCCTCAGGATTGGTGTAACCGCCGGTGAGGTCGGAGCGCACGTAGCGCAGGGTGAGCGCGGCTGCAATGTTGTTGCCAAACTTGCGCGAGTAGGCCGCATCGAACGAAAATTCGGCGGGGTTAACCTTCGTGATGTAGTTGCCGTAGGGGTCCATGATGTCCATGTCGCCCAGCGTAAAGTAGCGCAGCCCAATGCTGGCGGTTTGCAGGTTGTCGAACTTGTAGTACATGCTGCCGTAGTTGATGCGCACGTCCTGCACAAGGTTGGAGAGCCAGGGTGTGACGGAAAGCCCAATGCCCATCTGCGCTGAGGCGAAGGGATACTTGGCGGCGTTCCAGTGCTGCGAAAACACGTCAGCTGAGGTGGCCACACCCATGTCGGCCATACCCGCAGCGCGCGCATCGGGCGTTACGTTCATGATGGGCACAGCCATCTGTATTGGGTTGAAGAGTGCATCGCCCGCAGCCATTGCGTAGCTTGGCAGCAGCGCAAGTGGGCAAAGTATCCGCAGAAATTTTCGGTTAACCATGAAAATAAAATTAAAAGAAAACGAACTACAAAGTTAATGCAAAACTACCAATTTTTCAACTTTTTCTGCGTGTTCTCCGTTTTGACAACGAACTTTAACTTTGTAAATATAGGTTCCGCGCCCTATCCTTGCGCCGAAATCATCACATCCATCCCACTCTATGGGAGCGCTGCGCAGCGCATTATTGCTGGGTTCTACGCGCTGCCGCAGGGTTTTTATCAGCTTGCCCGAGATGGTAAAAATTTGCACCATCGCCTCCATTTCCGTGTACGGCCGGTTGTGCTCGAAGAAGAAGGCGGTGCGCTGCGTGAACGGGTTCGGGTAGTTGAGCACGTGGCTCAGCGTAAATTTTTCCTCGTCGGCCACGCGAAAATCCACGCTCTGCTCGGCCGCATTGTTGGCCACGTCCCACACCTTGAGCGTGGCGGTGTACGGCCCTTTTTCGAGCGGCGGAATGGGAAATTCCACGCGCCCGCTCGTGTAGCTGTCGGCGTTGGCAGCGTAGTAATTGTTCAGGTTGTAGCTCTTGTTGTTTTGCAGCAAGCTAAGCGTGATGTCGCGCCCCGCCCCGTTTCCCACGGTGTTGATGCCGCTGCTGTCGGCAAGGTGGGCAATGAGGGTGGGCGTTTCGTTGGTGATGCCGCCCGGCACCCACTGCTCGTTGTTCATGTACATGCGCACGCTGGGCGGCGTGGTGTCGGCGATGGCGTTGCTGCTGGCGCCGCCCACCGGCACGCGGCTACTGCCCGCTGCCAGCTGCTCGCCATACTTGCCCACGTAGGTAATTTTGCCCTGCCCAATGCTGGGAATAATGTCCTGCGGCACCACAAACCGCGCGGTAAATTCGCCGTTGCGCACCACCGCCTTGCCGCGGTACAGCAGGTTGGTTTGCGAGCGGTACGCAAACGGTGTCTCGCCGCTATTGCCGAGCGTTAGCTTGGTTTGCTCCTTGTCGAACACGCTCACAAAAATGGTGTCAACGCCCGCCGTCGCGCCCCTCACCATGCCGCTGATGCTGGCGTGTGCCAAGGCTTTCAGCGTGTCGGGCGTGGCCAATGCCGTGCTGTTGATGCGCGTGGTGTTGACCTCAAGCGTAGCAAAGTTGAGCATCATCGCGGGGTCACCAAGCAGCGTAAAGTTGAGCTGGTTCACGCCGGTGCTGGCGCTGTTCTTGGTGTGGCGCACCATGTCGCCAATGCGCAGGTGCTTGCCGTTGCCGTCGGTGGTAAAAAAATATTCGATGAATTTTTGGTTGAGCACGGCGTTCGAGCTGGAGTACACCAGCCTTGTGGTCGACAGCATGGCAATGGCTCCACCATTGGGCTGCGCAAGCATTGCCTCGCCGGCCGAGCGGGCGTTGAAGTCGTCGTAGCGGCTGAACTCGCAGGTGGCGGTAACAAACATGGGGTATCGCCCGCGGTTGTTCCATCGCCGGATGTCGTCCATGGTTACCACCTGCTCGTGCGACAGCCATTGGTCGTTGGCGTGTCCGGTGTAGTTCACCAGCATGGCGCCGTTGCCAATGGCGCTGGCAATGGCGCTCGTAGCGTCGGGGTAGCGCTTGCCCTGCGCCAGCGCCAGCTGCACGTAGGCGTCGAGGTAGATGCGGTTCACGTAGTACGACGGTGCGCTATCCATGATGTAGCAGCTGATGGCTTCGGCCTGCCTCATGTGGTCGTTGTTGTCCTTGTCGTCGGCAATGATGATGCACTTGCTCATCCAGTCACCGCTTAGGTTTGCGCTGTACTGCTCAACTTTTGATACCATCGCATTAGCCTCGCTGAGCGTGCTCGCGGGCAGCCGTCCAACGGCCATGTCGAGCTGAGCTTTGTTGGCCGCAATCGTGCTGCTCATGCCGTTGTCGCCAAGGTACTCGTCGTCGTCGAGCAGCACAAAAAAATCGTCGCTCACAAACGAGCGCTCCGACACCAGCGAGTTGTCCGACTCGTAGGTGGGCAGCAGCCCCGCGCCTTTGCGGCTCTCGTAGTTCACGTACGAGCCGTCGCCCAACAGCAGCAAATATTTGGGCGCAGCCAACGGGTTGCGGCGGTAGAACATGCGCACAAAATTTCGGATAGCGCTGGCATCGTGCATCCCGCTCGAAAACTCGTTGTACACCTCATCGCTCGTGGCCACCAGCACGCTCATTTTGTCGTGCTGCTCGTGAAATTTTGCAAGCCTTTTCGCAGCATCGGCGAAGTCAGGATGGGTAACGATTATCAGCTCCGCAGCCGGTGCGCCGTGCAGGTTTTGGTTGGGTAGCTCGCCTACAAATTCGGGCTGCATGGCCATGCTTTCGGTGAACGCCACGAGCTCGCGCAGCTGCTCGGTTTCCAGCACAAAATTGATGTTGCCCGAAGCCGCAATATCGCCCACTTCCTGCACGTCGTGGAGCTTGCTCACATCCCACACGCGCACGTTGCGCTGCGTGGTCGCAACGCTGAACCGCGTTACCTTTCCGGCACCCATTGTTTGCGCGTCGCGAAAAAGTAGCTGGGCACTTTTCAGCTCCAATTTTGCCCTCGCGTTGATGGTGCTGAAATCCCACAGACCCCACGTGGATGGCGAGTTGTCGGGCTTGTTGAACGTAACGCGCAGCGTAATGTTTTCGCGGTCGAGCACGATGTTTTCGAACAGCGCGGTGTCAGCGCACATCGCGTCAACACCCACCGTCACCGGCCTGATGGGAAGCGTGTAGCTGCCCTCGCCATTCACCTGCACGGTGTAGCTGCTGCCTGTGGTGTTGCGGGCTGCAGCGCACACCTGCAGCTTCATCAGCGGGTTGTTCATGTCGAGTCCAGGCACGCTGTAGCTGATGTTGTGCTGCGGATATTGGTCGTAAACTTCGTCGAAAAAACGTCGTCCCGAGCGCAGCAAATTCGTGTCGATACGCTCGCGGTAGTCGCGGTAGTCGTAGGTCTCGGTAACGTTGGTGGCGTTGGCCGCTTGCGCCGCAACGGGGATATCTTTCGTTGGTTTGCCGTCGGTGATGTACACGTAGGAGCCGCTTGTGTACTCGTTTTGCGCGTGCTCGAAGAATTTTTTTTGCGCGTTGTAGCGCCAGGTATTTTTTGCTTCGGCGTAGAAAAAAACGTTGCCGTTGCTTGCCTTCGCGGGCATTTGCAGCAGGTCGTCGGGGTGGCTTTCGCTGTTGCGGCGGGGCAATTCGCTGCAGCCATTACCCCACACGCTCACCGCGCTGGCATTGGGAAATCCCCACGTTCGCAGCATCGCTGCGGTGAGGCAGTACACGCCTGTTTGCTTCACGCGCAGCTTCACCCAACGCCCGCTGCTCAGCGCCGACGTTAGCGCCTCGCCAGCTCTTGGCTTCGCGATTTTATCCTGCGCATTTCCGGCGCAAAAAACGAGCAGAATGGACATCAAAAACAACCGTTTTTTCATCTTCAGTGGCAAAAAAATTATGCGACTAAGGTACGTTTTTTTCGCATTTTCGGTCAAAAAATCGACCCCAAAAAATTTCGTTAACGTTATTTAACTACAATTATCTGCCAAATTATCAGCGAGTTGCAAGAAATTTCAAAAAAAGTGCTCGAAATAGTTTGCCAGTTCGGAAAAAGTCCCTACCTTTGCAGCCCCAAACGAAAACGGGATGGGTCGAAAAACAGACCCAAAACGAAAAACGGATGGGACAAAAAAGCGACCTCGAAACGAAAAACGGAGGGGTCAAAAAAGCGACCTCGAAGCGAAAAACGGAGAGGTCAAAAAAAGCGACCACGAAGCGAGAAGCGGATGGGTCAAAAAAATGGTCTTTGATATGCTGAAGAGAAAAAAGTAGGTAAGGACAATCTTACCTTCAACACTTACAATAAAGCATCAATTTCTTTAATTGGAAAACGATAATCAAGCCAAGGTTCACTACATTTTAATGTACAGGAAAAATTAGAATGAAGAGTTTGATCCTGGCTCAGGATAAACGCTAGCGGCAGGCCTAACACATGCAAGTCGAGGGGCAGCACG
>JAITOI010000135.1 GCA_031289995.1 Prevotellaceae bacterium
GCTGCGGCGCAAATGTCATCGGGGTTGCGTCCCACGCTGACCGAGGCCTCCACCTCGAGCGAGGCAGTGTCGATGCGCACCACCGTGTTGTCGAACGAGCACACGTAAGCTTTGCCCTGCCAGAAGGCGATGCTGCGCGGCTGGCGAGGCGCGCCATCATTAGCTTTCAGCGCGATTTGCCGGAGCGATATTCCGCTCGCCGCATCCATCACCTCCACCGTGCTCGACGTAGTCATCACGCAGTAGAGCTTGCCGCCGTAGCGCTTCATGTCGTTAGCGCCATCACCCAGCGCACGTTTGTTTTGGGCTACAAAGTAGTCCAGCGTTAGCGTGCGGTTGACAGAGTTACCGTAGCTGAGCGTGCTACCGGTTCCGTTCACGCCCTCGTTGAGCACGTAGAGTGTCGGTGCATCCGCGGGCATCGTGTTGTCAGATTGCACCGGCTCGTCCTTCTCGCAGGCTGCCACCAGCACAGTGCAGCACAGGGCTGCGTAAAAATGTTGCTTCTTCATCTTGATGATTTTTTGTTTGTTTTTTGTTGAAATTATTGTTTTTGAATCGCATAGTCACATAGTCACACATCGCATAGTCGCACATCACACCTCGCAAAATAGCACTGTCTTGTCGCACGTCGCACATCGCATGTCGCACATCACATCGTCGCAAGTCGCACATCAAATCTCGACTTGCAGCATCAATCGCATCGCCCTCCCCGGCATCGGAAATCCCCGCACCACCTCGTATTGCGCGTTGAGCAGGTTGCATATTTCGGCGCTTGCCTTGCATCGTAGCGCGTACAGCGAAAAATTTTTGCGCAGCGAAATGTTATGGTCGGCGTAGCTGCTCACGTAGTTTTGCGGAATGTTTTGCGCCAGCGCGTAGCGTCCACCGCTGGCCACCACGCTGTAGTCGAGACTCGCGTAGGGCGTTTCCACGCTTGCTGTGGCGCTGCCCGAATGTTGCGGCGTGTACGGAATTTGGTGGTTGTAGGTGCTGCCGTCAGCGCTTGTTTTGTCGATACTTTTTTGAAACGTGTAGCTGCCGCAAAGCGAGATGTGGTAGCGCTTTGCGAGCGAGTATCCCGCACGTGCCACGATGTCGAAGCCCGAAATTTTTACGCGCCCAACGTTCCTCATGCTCCACACAAAAATATTTCTGGTGGGCATCGCCACAATTTTGTCGCGCACGTTGCCGCGGTAAACATCGGCAGAGAGCGACACGTAGCCAACCTCCCGCAGCTCGTAGAACGTAGCGCCCGCGTTGAGCTGCGTGGCCTGTTCGGGGCGCAGCGCGGTGTTGCCCACCTGCGCGTAGTAGAGGTCGTTGAACGACGGCATCCGGTACGTGTTTTGGTACGAGCAGCGTAGCGCGAAGCGGTTGCTACCAAAGGGTTTTACCGCCAATGCTGCCGCGGGCGACAGGCTTTGCCGGTTGTCGGGACGAGCGCCGTGCTGCACCTGCTCTACGAATGCCGCACCCAGCACGTTGGCCATAACCTCCACGTAGCGATGCTCGTATCGCACCGCTGCATTGCCCCATAGCGAGTAGCGCGTGGGTCGTGCAAAGTCGGTTACGTTTGCGTCGAGCACGTTGGCTGCACCGTCGAGCGAAGCCGAAAAGCTGAGCCTTGGCGCGGCTTGCAGCAGGGTTGCCGTCGAGGCGTACAGCTCGTTTTGCGTGTAGCGGTTGTCCAATCCATGCGCAGCGTTTTGGTAGGCAGGGTCAACGTAGCGTGTGTAGCTGTGGTGGTACTTCAGCACGTTTTTTTGCTGCACCGCGCTGCCATATTTTGCGCCATGCGCCAGCTGCACAAAAAACGTGCGGTCGTCCAAACGCTGCGCCGAGTAAGGGTTGTAGAGGATGGTGGCGCCCGGCAGCCCGCGTTCGCTACCGTAGGCGTACACCTTTGCCGACAGCTGTTGCCCGCCCACCTGAGCCACCGCGTTGGCCTCGCCGCGCACCGCGTTCACGTCGCTGTTGTTGCGCACCTGCTGCTCGCTCAGCTCGCCGTTGCGCAGCGTAAACGGGTAGTCGCCCGCGGCGCGAAGATATTCGCCGCTTAGCGCAAAGGCGAAGCGCTTGCCGACCGTTTGCGTGTAGCTGGCCGAGGGCGATACTACGCCAAACGAACCTGCTCGCAAAGCCGCGTGGATGCTGCGTTTCGCGCTGTCCAAAGGTGTCGGCAATGCGGTGGTGATGGCCAAAGTTGCGCCCGCAGCAAAGGCGCGAGCAGGCATAAAAATGTCGGAGCTTTGGCCGCTACTCAGCGACACCTCCTGCACGTTGAGCAGCGACAGCCGCCCAATGTCAGCCTGCCCGCTCTGCTCGTCGGCAAGCGGCACGCCGTCGTAGGTAACGGCTGTGTGGCGTGCGCCAAGCGAGCGCACCGACACGGTTTTCAGCCCGCCAATGCCGCCGTAATCCTTCACCTGCACGCCTGCCAGCTGCTTCACCGCGTCGCCCAATTGCGCTGCGCCGAGCCGCTCGAGGCTAATGGCGTTGAGCGTTTGCAGCGGCGCAATGCTGTGGCGAAGATGCTCGGTGCGGCGTGCGCTCACCTCCACGTCGCCAATGGCAACGGTATCGCGCGTGCCCTGTGCGTAGCTCTGCAGGCCAAGCGCAGCAAGGGCTAAGCAAATTATGCTGTGCAGGAAACCCTGCGGCAACAAATGGCGAACGTGCGCCGTAGGTATGTCGAAAAACCTGTTGAACATGTACAACTTCACTTCCCGAAAGTGTGTAACGAGTATTGTTTTCTGCGATTAGGTCTTCTGGCTCACCTTTTACGTCGTTTGCTCTTCGAAGCCTTCCCACCGCGCCGTAGCGCAGCAGTGGCTTGTTGATGACAACTGCCCCAATCGTTGGGCAGGCAAGGATTACAGCAGCGGGTACTGCTCGGGATTTTCACCCGATTCCCTTGAAATCGCGTTCCGTATTTTTATTTTTTGCGCGGCAAAAGTAGAAATAAAATATGATACTACCTAATTTGCGCCCCAAAGCTACCTTCAAACGTGCGCTGCAGGTTGGCCATTGTACGCTCAATTTCAGCATCGGTAAGGGTTCGCTCGGCGTCCTGTAGAACGAACGAAAGCGCGTAAGATTTTTTGCCATCGGGCAGCTTGTCGCCTTCGTACACGTCAAATAGGTCAACGCTTCGGAGCAGCTTGCGCTCGGCGCGAAGCGCGATGCTGCGTAGCTGCGCAAAGCTGATGCTCTTGTCCACAAGCAGCGCCAAATCGCGGTGCACTTCCGGAAATTTGGGCAGCTCCGCGTAGGTGATTTTTTGCCGCGCAACGTAGGCCACAAGCGGCTCCCAGCGAAGCTCGGCGGCATACACGTCTTGCTTGATGTCGAACATGGTGCGCAGCTTTTTGCTCACCACGCCTATCTCCAAAAACGGCTTGCCCGCAAGCTTGTAGGCTGCGCCGTCGGCAAAAATATCCGTGGGCAAGTCGCCGCTTTGCAGCGCGTATAGGTCAACACCAAAGCGTTGCAGCATCAGCTCTACGTGCTTTTTGAGCGTAAAAAAATCGCTGGGTGCGCTGCTCGCATTCCAGCTTTTTTTGTGCTTCGCGCCGGTAACGAAAAGCGAGAGGCGAAGCTCCTCGGCAAAGCGCTGCGTAACGCTTCCCGTGCTGGCTGCGCGGCGATACACGTTGCCAAATTCGAACAGCTTGAGGTCGCATTGGCGGCGGTTGATGTTGTACGCAATGGCCTCGAGGCCGCCAAATATCAGCGTTTGGCGCATCGCGTTCAGCTCAATGCTGTTGGGGTTTTGCAGCATCACCAGCTGGTCGGTAGGGTAGGAGCTCAGCCCTTCGTAGCGCTGCGCGGCGGTGAGCGACATGCACATCACCTCGTTGAAGCCGCGGCTGGCCAACAGGTTTGCGGCGGTGGACATCAGCAGCTCGTTGTCGGGCTGAACGGTGTGGTTGAGCGAGGCGTGCACGTGCTGCGGAATCTCGACGTTGTTGTAGCCGTAAATGCGCAAAATTTCTTCGACCACATCGCACGGGCGCGTAACGTCCACGCGGTACGTGGGCACGAGCACCGTTGCGCCTTCCGCGCTATCGCTCGCAAATTCAAACTCCAGCGCAGCCAAAATTTTTCGGATGGTGTCCGTGTCAATCTCCTTGCCAATGCTGGCGCAAACGTCGGCGTAGCGTAGCGCGACGCTCTTTTTGGCCACCGCGTTCGGACACACGTCCACCACCTCCGACGAGATGCTGCCGCCGCCCAGCTCGCGAATGAGCGCAGCTGCACGTTTCAGCGCCACCGGCGTGATGGATGGGTCGGCACCGCGCTCGAAGCGGAACGAGGCATCTGTGCTCAAACCGTGTCGCCGCGCGGTTTTGCGCACCCAAACAGGGTTGAAGTAGGCGCTCTCAAGAAAAATATTTTTGGTGGTGTCGGTAACGCCGGAGTCCTCGCCGCCAAATACGCCGGCAATGCACATCGGTTTTGTGCTGTCGCAAATCATCAGGTCGGTGGCTGCCAGCTTGCGCTCCACGCCGTCCAAAGTTTTGAAAATATTGCCCTCGTCGCAGGTGCGCACCACCACAGTTTTGCCCGCAATTTTGTCCGCATCGAAGGCGTGCAGCGGGTGCCCCAGCTCGTGCAGCACGTAGTTGGTAACATCCACCACGTTGTTGATGGGGCGCAGGCCAATAGCTGCAAGTCGCTTCTGCAGCCACTCCGGCGAAGGCTTCACCGTTACGCCCGATAGGGTGATGCCGGTGTAGCGTGGACAGGCTTCGCTGTTCTCAACCCTGATGCTGTAAGGGTTTGCGGTGTTGTCAACCGAAAAATTTTCGGTCGATGGGAAGGTAAAATTCTTCAGCTTTTGCGGTGCGTGAACGGCGAGGTAGGCCGCCAAATCTCGCGCCACGCCTACGTGCGAAATGGCATCGGTGCGGTTGGGTGTTAGCCCGATTTCGAGCGTGTGCTCGTTCTCCAAGTGCAGGTATTCGGCCAGCGGTTGTCCCACTTTGGCCTCGCCGTCGAGCACCATAATGCCTGCGTGCGAGCTGCCAATACCCAGCTCATCTTCGGCGCAAATCATACCGTAGCTGTCCACTCCGCGCAGCTTCGATTTTTTGATTTTGAACTCCTCGCCCGAAGCCGCGTACAGCGTTGCGCCGATGGTGGCCACAGGCACCTTTTGCCCTGCGGCAACATTGGGCGCACCGCACACAATTTGTAGGGCTTGTTCGCTGCCCACGTCCACCGTGGTAACGTGCAGATGATTGGAATCGGGGTGCAGCTCGCAGCTGAGCACCTGCCCCACCACCACGCCGCGCAGCCCGCCTTTAATGGCCTCCACGGTTTCCACGCCTTCCACCTCCAGCCCAATGGCGGTAAGGATTTCAGCCGCTTCGTCGAGGCTGATATCGGCCAAGATGTAATCTTTGAGCCAAGAATATGCAATAGTCATAGCCTTCGTTTTTTTTCAAAAAAATAGGCGGCAAAGGTAGCGAAAAAACAGGAATTGGCAAGGCTTGCTACACCCCTGCGCACGGCAAGCCGCTACCAACATTTCGTTTCATCCAATGCCATCTAAAACCGTGGTGGTTGCTGGTATTTTTTGTGCGGTTGCCATGTTTTTTACCAGGGCAACTGCACCAAAATTTAAAGGTTCTGCATGGTGCACGGTGTAGGGCGTTCCCCGATGGAGGTCTGTGCTCCGTGCGCAAAACCACACACCTATCGCTGGCTACTAAGGTTGCCTGCAAAAATAAGGTTTTGCAATGGCTTGGGCAGTGGCAAAGAACCTCACGGCTGGTGAGTGTGGTTTGCGAACCTCATTTCAACCTAATTTT
>JAITOI010000140.1 GCA_031289995.1 Prevotellaceae bacterium
CTTTTGAACTTAGGCTTGGCAAAACAGTACACCGGCGGCAAGCTCACGTGCGGCAAAGTGTCGCCATTTTCGGTAACGATGATGTGCGCCAGCGTTACCCCTTGCGCGGCCTGCACCGCCGCCACCACAAGCACGCCTGCCAGGGCAGCAACGGCCAACTTTTTTGTGTACTCAAAGACTTGCACAGGTCGTTGTTTTTGGCGGCAAAGGTACGAAAAAAATGAGACTTGAAATTTGGTTATACCGTTTTTTGTGTGGAAATGAGGTTTCGTACCACAGCTCAACCCATTAAACCTTAGTTTTCTCCTGCACCCTATGCACAGCATCGCCCATAGCAAAAAAAATGGTTTTTCCAAATATTTTAACACAAAACAAAAATTGCATATAATATCTTGATAATCATAATTATGCAAACATCGACAAAGAGGGCTAAATCTTTTTTGCGGTACCATTCCAAACGTTTTGCATTGCGCACGGGGGTAATTTGTGCCCCGAAGGAGGCCTGTGCTCCGTGCGCAAGACCACACACGCATCGCTGGCTACTAAGGTTAGTGAGCGCAGCCGAACTAAGGTTGCCTTAAAAAACTAAGGTTTTGCAATGGGTTGGACAGCGGCACGGAACCTCATTTCAACCTAATTTTTTTCAACAAAACAACCTCAGTAGCCAGAATAGCATGTAATATTCCTCAACCTCATTACCTCATTTCAATGAGGTTGTAGAGACGTGGCGCACCGCGTCTGTGAGGCTGTAGAGACACGGCACGCCACGTCTCTACTGAGCCACTGTCCAACCCATTGTAAAACCTTATTTCTCAGGGCAACCTTAGTAGCCAGCGATGCGTGTGTTGTCTTTGCGCACGGAGCACAGGCCTCATTCGGGGCACAAGTAACACCCGTGCGCCATGCAGAACGCTCGAATTTTGATGCGGTTGCCATGGGAACGTGCGACGCAATTTTCAAATTTTCAAATTTTCAAATTCCTTCGGCGTGAAGCCCTGCGGTGGCGTGGCCAGCTGCACCGTGTTGCCGGTGAGCTCCAGCACAAACAATCCTTTGCTGAAAGCGTAGTCACCAATATCCTTATCCAGCACGCCGCAGCCCATTGCACCCAGCACCGTTTTGCCCTTAACTTCGGCTGGCGGAAACTTCAAAAGTTTTTCTATGCGCTCCACGTGGTCGTCCACATCGGACTTGCGGTTGAGCGTATTCTTCACCTCCACCGCCATGACATACGCGCCGTTGGAGAGCAGGATGTCAACATCGGTGAGCTTGTTTTTGCCGTCGTAAATTCCTACGCGCTGGTAGGCACGTTCAAAATCGTAGGGGTAGTCGCCGAACTTTTCCCATAGCCGTGCTGCCAGCAGCGTTTCCATAATCTCGCCGATGCGGTTGCTAATGCCGCCGAGGTTTTGGTTCAAGTTGTCTATTGCCGCTTTCGTCTTTTCCCAGCGCGCTTCGAAGTTCGCGTCGCGCTCCGCTTGTGCTTTTTCGCGCTCCGCTCGCTCTTTCTCCCAGCGTGCATCACGCTCGGCTTGCGCTTTTTCGCGCTCCGCTTTTTCTTGGTTGAAGGCAAACCACCACTCCTCAAAAGTGGGTACGTTCCTAATCATTTCCCTTGTAAGTTCCATAACATTTACGCTTTAAAATTACACTTGATGTTGCCAAACAGTGCCGCAAAAACACAAAATAATTTTGAACTACTAACGGCCTTGTAAGGACGTGCGGCGCAATCTTCAAATTTTCAAATCTTCAAATTTTCAAATCTCCAAAATCACCAATTCGACACCGCCGCATTAAAAATATCCTCAAATAGCTTTTTGAGAATAGCGTCCACCAAGTCGCCTTCGACGGCGGAGAGGTCTTGCTCGCTGGAGTAATCTTCGTACTGCGCAAAGGTTTTGTCGTAGCTCTGCGCGGGGTCTTGGGCGTTGGTGAACTTGACGCGCGCCGAGATGGTGAGGCGATTTTGGGCGGCCACCTCGCCGGCGGTGATGGCCTGCGGGGTAACGGCGTAGCCGGTAATTTCGCCCTCGAAGGCAAGGTCGCCGCCGTCGTCAACCTCGTTGAGGCTTGTGCCGGTAAGGAATTTCATCTTCAGCCCTTCGGTGAAAGCCGAGCTGAGCATGGGGTTGACTAAGGGCGACATGTTGGGAAAAAACTGCACGCTAAAAGTCTTGCTTTCGGGCGAAATGGATGCACCGGTGAACGAGTACTTCACCTTGCACGAGCACAGCGCCAGCGCCGCACCAGCAAGCATCACAAAAAGAATTTTCTTCATCACTATTCACTATTCACTATTCACTATTCACTATTCACTATTCACTATTCACTATCTCCATGTCCAGCTCTCTGATTTTGCGGTACAGCGTTCGCTCCGAAATGCCCAGCTCCTGCGCGGCGGAGCGACGCTTGCCTTGGTGCCTGTCGAGGGCTTTGCGTATCAGCTCGCGCTCTTTTTTGCCGAGCGAGAGCGACTCTTCGTTCAGCTCGCGCGCCTCAACCACCGGCGGCTGCACCATCGTGGGCGTGGTGCTATGCGTGGGCGTGGAGAGCGACACCTCGTCGGCGTAACCCTCGGTGGCGCTTGCGTTGAGCACGTGCGGGTCGCCGCCTTGCATCAGGGCGTTGACCAGCTTTTTGAGATCGTTGACGTCAGCCTTCATGTCGAACAAAATTTTGTAGAGGATGTCGCGGTCGGAGGCGAAGTCGTTGCTGGCGCTTAGCTGGGCGGCGTGTCCACGCTCGTAGAGCATCGGCAGCAGGTGGCTTTCGGGGAGGTACTGCTGCAGCACGTCGGCGGTGATTTGCCGCTCGGTTTCGATGATGGAGATTTGCTCGGTGATATTTTTGAGCTGCCTCACGTTGCCCGGCCATGCGTAGGATTCGAGCGCCAGCTTGGCTTCCGGCTGCAGCTGCACGGCAGGCATTTTGTACTTGTCGGCAAAGTCGGCAGCGAATTTTCGGAACATCAGCACGACGTCGTCCTTGCGCTCGCGCAGCGGCGGCACAGCAATGGGCACGGTGTTGAGGCGGTAGTAGAGGTCTTCGCGAAACTTGCCGCTCTGTATGGCCAGCGGCAGGTTGACGTTGGTGGCAGCGATGACACGCACGTTAGTTTTTTGCGCCTCGGCGGAGCCAACCTTGAGGAACTCGCCCGCTTCGAGCACGCGCAGCAGGCGTACCTGCGTGGCCAGCGGCAGCTCGGCCACCTCGTCGAGGAAGAGCGTGCCGCCATTGGCCACCTCGAAGTAGCCCTTGCGCGTGTCGTGGGCGCCAGTGAACGAGCCTTTGACGTGGCCAAAAAGCTCAGAATCGACCGTCCCTTCGGGGATAGCGCCGCAGTTGACTGCGAAGTATGCGCCATGCTTGCGCACGCTGTTTTGGTGGATGATTTGCGGGAAGAACTCCTTGCCCACGCCGCTTTCGCCGGTGATGAGCACCGACAAATCGGTGGGCGCCACCTGCACCGCAATGTCCATCGCGCGAAGCATTGCCGGTGCGCTGCCGATGATGCCAAATCGTTGTTTTATTTGCTGTATATCCATAGCATTTGGGTGTAATTAAAAGATGACAAAATTACAGGTTTTTCTTCAAATATCCGCCTACGGCTTAGCTATATTGTGTTAGCGAATGGCTGACAAAACGTCGCCCAGCCCGCAAAGCATTGGGCAACACCGCGCGGCAGTTGCTCGAACAGGCCGTACACCGCCGAGCCGCTGCCCGACATGGCGGCGTACGTCGCGCCCAGCTCGTACATCCGTTGCTTGGCCTCGGCCAGCTGCGGATGTTGGGCAAAAACGCTTGGCTCAAAATCGTTGTGCAGCACGTCGCGCCAGGCCTCCACGCCCTGCGCGATGGCCTCCCGCAAGGCCTGCCGCGGTGCCTGTGGACGCACGCCCGCGTAGGCCTCGGCGGTGCTGACGCCAAACGGCGGCTTGACCACCAGCAGCTCGTAGCCCGCCAAGTTGAGCTCGATGGGCTGCAGCACGTCGCCCCGCCCTGTGGCGAACATCGGCACGTCGTGCACGAAAAACGCGCAGTCGCTGCCCAGCTGAGCCGCGTAGCCCGCCAGCG
>JAITOI010000141.1 GCA_031289995.1 Prevotellaceae bacterium
GCCTCGCTGCAGTGCCCTGTTTTCACCATTTCGCGAGCTTTGGCAATGTTGTCGTCGCACTTGGTGTTGTAGTAGGCTTCGATTTTGGCCTTCACGTCGGCGGCAAACTTTTTGCTGGCCGCACCGGTTACGTCAAAGGTGTTGATGGCTGCCTTTTGCGCTTCGATGGCGGTGGCACCGGTGCCCTTAAACACCATTTCGGTTTCCATGAGCACCGCCTCTTTTTCGAGTAGGTCAACCAGGTAGAAGGTGGTTTGCAGCGTGGCCTGCTGCTTACCGCTAACGGCCTTGGTGGTAATGGCCATTTCGGGACGCAGCGTAAAGCGAATGTAGCCGCTGGTTTTACCCATTTTGTTTTCCTTCACCATCATGGTGGTTTTGTTTCGGAAAATAGTCATCACCTCCGGCGGGATGGTCGATTTGAGGGGTTTTCCAAGCCCAAGAACTTGTTCCTTGGGCTGTGCCACCGCTGCAAGGCCAAACACAGCGCTTGCGCAAATCAAGGTGGAGACTGCTCTTAAAATTTTCATAGCGTGTAATTTTGCTTAAACAATTAATGGCGGCAAAGGTAGTAAATTTACTTCACCTGCCAAATTTTTTTTTCGCAACATACCACGAAACAGGTATTTTTTAACTATTCTTCAAATTCGCAAGCAGTATTTGACGGTTTGCGCTAAGGCATGAAGCTATCCAAAAAAACGCTACCTTTGCACCCTCAAATTTTTACCGTCAAGAAAAAAATATTTTTACGTCTATGTCCCAGCACAGCTACCCGCTGCTCAATGGCATCACCTACCCCGCCGACCTCAAGCGGCTCCCCGCAAATCAGCTGCCCGCGCTATGCGCCGAGCTACGCGAATTTATCATCGACAAGGTGTCGGAAAACCCCGGCCACTTTGGCGCGAGCCTCGGCGTGGTGGAGCTCACGGTGGCGCTGCACTACGCATTCAGCACGCCCTACGACAAGCTGGTGTGGGACGTGGGGCATCAGGCCTACGCCCACAAAATCCTCACCGGACGCCGCAGCAAGTTTGCCACCAACCGCATGTACGGCGGCATTAGCGGCTTCCCAAAAATGGCCGAAAGCGAGTACGACACGTTCGGCACCGGCCACTCGTCAACCTCCGTGTCGGCCGCGCTGGGAATGGCCGTGGCAGCCAAATTGCAGGGCGAAGAGCGGCAGGTGGTGGCCATCATCGGCGACGGCTCCATGACCGGCGGCCTCGCGTGTGAGGGGCTGAACCACGCGGGCGCAGAAAAGACCAACCTGCTCGTCGTGCTCAACGACAACAATATGGCCATTAGCCCCAGCGTGGGTGCGCTCAGCAAGTACCTCACCGAGATTACCACCTCGCCCATGTACAACCGCGTGCGCAACAAGCTCTGGCGCGAAACCGAGCAGCGGCAATGGCTGCGGCTCTTCATCAAGAAAACGGCAATGGCTTTTAAGATGCCCTTGCTGCGGCAAAGCAACCTCTTCGAAGCCCTGAATTTTCGCTACTTTGGACCCGTCGATGGGCACGATGTGGACAAGCTGGTGCGCACGCTCGACAAGCTGAAAAACATTCCCGGCCCCAAGCTGCTGCACGTGCTCACGGTGAAGGGCAAGGGCTTTGCGCCAGCCGAAAAAAATCAAACGCTGTGGCACGCGCCCGGCAAGTTCGACCCCGCTACCGGCGAGCGCATTCCCCAGCCCGCCGCCAGCCTGCGCCCCCTCTACCAGCAGGTGTTTGGCGAAACGCTCATCGAGCTTGCCAAGCGCAACAAAAAAATTGTGGCCATCACGCCCGCGATGCTCACCGGCAGCGGGCTTGACGCGATGGCGCAGCAGATGCCCCAGCGCGTGTTCGACGTGGGCATCGCCGAGCAGCACGCCGTAACGTTTGCCGCAGGCCTTGCAGCCGCCGGCCACATCCCGTTTTGCAACGTTTACTCCAGCTTCATGCAGCGCGCCTACGACTCCATCATCCACGACGTGGCGCTGCAAAATTTGCAGGTGGTGCTCTGCCTCGACCGCGCAGGGCTGGTGGGCGAAGATGGCGCCACGCACCACGGCGCCTACGACCTGGCCTACCTGCGCTGCGTGCCCAACCTCGTGGTGGCCGCGCCGATGGACGAGCTCGAGCTGCGCAACATGCTCTACACCGCCCAGCTGCCGCACGGCAAACCCTTTGCCATTCGCTACCCGCGCGGGCGAGGCCTGCTGGCGCAATGGCGCAAGCCGTTTGAGGCCGTACCCATCGGCAAGGCACGGCAGCTGCGGCAGGGCAGCCACGTAGCGGTGCTGAGCCTTGGCCACGCTGGTAGCTTTGTGGACGAGGCCGCCAGCCGCCTCTCGCTCGACGGCATCACCGTTGCGCACTACGATATGCGCTTCGCCAAGCCGATAGACGAGGACGCGCTGCACGAGGTGGGCAGGCTGTTTGAGCGCGTGCTGACGCTCGAAGATGGCGCCATCGCAGGCGGCATGGGTAGCGCCGTGTGCGACTTTTTTGCGGCCAACGGCTACACCCCGCAAGTAACCCGCCTCGGCATCCCCGACCGCTTTGTGGAGCACGGCACCGTGGAGCAGCTGCAGGCCGAATGCGGCTTCGACTGCAACGGCATTGAGCTGGCGGTGAAAAATATGATGAGCTAAAACTTTTTTTTGCAACATCAAAAAAAAACGCTACCTTTGCACCCTCGTTTGAGAGCTTGCCCAAGTGGCGGAATTGGTAGACGCGCTGGTCTCAAACACCTGTGGTAGTAATGCCGTGCCGGTTCGAGTCCGGCCTTGGGCACTTGATGAAACGCTAACAATCTCACAAATAGATTGTTAGCGTTTTTATTTTAAGGTTTTTGGCGCGTTTTTGGCGTGTTAGGTAAAAATAACGCAAAAAGCCTCCCTTATTCGGGGAGACTTCTCACATTAAAACCGATGCC
>JAITOI010000171.1 GCA_031289995.1 Prevotellaceae bacterium
TAGGTTTTGTTGAGCTGGTGAAGGCGAATCATTGGCGGTTTTTTTGGCGCAAAGATACAAACAAATTTGATGTGCGATGTGCGACTATGCGATGTGGGGCTGTGCGGGGTAATTTCAAATTTTCAAATTTTCAAATTTACAACCTCGCATCCAACCTCGCCTCCACCTGCTCGCCGGCGATGCGGTCGCGTACAAGCTTTTTGAAGTAGTCGTTGTCGGGGCCGATGTCGTGGTACTTCACCTGCAGCATTTCGTGGCACAGCTGCCAGTCGTTGATGGAGCATTCGAGCTTGCTGCGAATGCTGCGCTTGTTGAGGTGGAGCGTGTAGTCGGCTGGAAAGTCGAGGCCGCAAATCATAGTCAGGTAGCGGTTGTTGCGCACCTTGAGCGCGGGCGGAACCTGCGGCATGAACGCCTGTCGAGGCTTGATGACAACGCCCTCTTCCAAGCGTTGCGACAGCTGGTCGAACCACCCGTAGCAGCGCTCAATGGCCAGCTCCAGCGCCGCCTCCGTGCGGATGTCGAGCTGCAAAAATTCGTCGTCGTTCAGCTCGCGGTAGCTGCTCAGGTTGTCGTTCGCAATTTGCTCCGAGCCGTCGTCGAACACCTTTTTCAAAATGTTGAACGGCTGAAAATGCATCTCGCAGTCGCACCCAAAATGGCGAATTTGCTCCTCGAAAATTTGCAGGCTCGCGCTGTACGTTTCCAAGTCTGGCAGCCGCATGGAGGTGAGCGAATCGTACTGCAGTCTCAGGCCTGCGGGATACTTTTCGTTCACCATCTTGGCGGGCAATGCGGCTTTGTCGGCCAGGTATGCGAGGTAGGATTCCGACTGCTTTACGTCCGCGATTTTTGCGTACAGGTCCGATGATTTCAGGTAGTCGTAGTGGTTTTGGTGTGCGCAGAGGTAGCCCAAAAATTCGTTTTCGACAAGCGTTTTTCCGAGCGTGCGCCAGGGCATCAGCTCCGACTGAACGATGACCAGCGCGAGCCGCGACCAGTCGAAACGCTCGTGCAGGGCGCGGCAGCATTGGCGTGCAGCGTTCAGGTCGATGAGGTCAATTTTGTAACCGTTGCGGCTAACGAAGTAGGTTTCCTCCAAATTTTTGCACAGGTAGATGTCGCAGTACGAACCCATGTACTTGCGCTGCACCACCACCTCGGGCACCCCACATGCGTGGAAGTAGCGCAGCGCCTCGTCGATGCTCTCAATCTCGTTGCGGGGCAAGGATTTTGGCGCGGGCGAAATGGTCGGCGAAAAGGCGTTGACCTTGTTTTCGCAAATGCGGTCGATGCGCTTTTTTACCTTCACGGGCTTGGCCTCTTCGCGCTGTGTTTCGCTCTTGAGGGCACGCATGTTGAAGTGGTGGAGCACGAAGTGGGGCACGTTCGGAAGGTTGGAGAGCAGCTGCACGTACCGCTGCATGGCGCTTTCGTCCACAGAAAAATATGGCGTGAGGACGTTGGTGCAGTGCGCGAAAATGGCAACGATGCACAGCAAGTTTATGGCCTCGAACACTGACGGCGCCGACACGGTGAGCCGAAACACGCAGCTGGATTGTCGCTCGAGGTGCAGCCCGTCGAAATATTTTTCGAGCACAAACCGACCCTCGCAAAACCACGTGGAGTCAACGTAAAACGAGGCCACCTCTACGGTGCAGTGCACCACGTCCAGCTCGTTGCGGCTTTGCAGCACGTGCGGAAACATAACCTCGCACACGTGCAGCAGCGCCAGCGGTCCGCTGTAGCTTTGAAAGTCCATCGAGAAGTGCTCTTCGGGTACGAAGCTGCTCCGCTTGCCGTCAAAAAAAACGATGTCGTAGCGATGCCTGCTCACGGCGTTGCCCACCAGCTGACCGTGGCGCATCGGCATGGCGTGCAGGCCACCGTAGAGCTGGGGATTTTTGAGCAGGATGTCCGGCAGGTAGTCGTTGCTGCACTCAATTTTGATAATCATTTTGGCTGCTTTTTGAGCGTGCAAAAATTAATAACCAGTAGCGATTGTAGAGGCTACAATTGCTACTGGCACGGCTTGTTTTTTGTTGCGCGAGCGCACTCTCCATCTCACTTTCCGACAACTTTTGCCCAGGTGTCTTTTAGCGTAACCGTGCGGTTGAAAACGATTTTTTCGCCTGTCGATTCGGGGTCAATGGCGAAGTAGCCGAGCCGCTCAAACTGTAGCGGCAGTGCGCCTTTCACGTAGGCGCCATCGGTAGCTTGCTCCACCAGCGCGGTGATTTTTTTCAGCGAATCGGGGTTCAAAAAATCGGTGTAGCTCTTGCCTTCGGGCAGCTCGTCCATGAGCGGCTCGGTGAAGAGGCGGTCGAAAAGCCGCACCTCTGCTGGCTTGCAGTGCGAGGCCGACACCCAGTGGATGGTGCCCTTCACGCTGCGCGACTTGTCGGGGTCGTGGGTGCAGCGAATTTCGGTGATGTCGCCCGCGTCGTTTTTGATGACCTCCGTGCACCGGATGATGTAGCCCACGTACTTGAGGCGCACCTCCTGTCCGGGCGCGAGGCGGAAGAATTTTTTTGGCGGGTTCTCCATGAAGTCGTCGCGCTCGATGTATAGCTCGCGGCCGAAGCTTATGCGGCGCGTGCCGGCGCTTGGGTCTTCGGGGTTGTTGGTGGCTTCAGCCTCCTCGATTTTTCCCTCCGGATAGTCGGCAATGACGAGCTTCACGGGGTTGAGCACGGCCATTCGCCGCGCGGCTCTGCGGTTCAAATCTTCGCGCACGCACCACTCCAGCAGCGAGAGGTCAATCACGTTGTCGCGCTTGGCCACGCCTACCTTTTCGGCAAACATGCGCATGCTTTCGGGCGTGTATCCGCGGCGGCGGATGCCGCAGATGGTGGGCATTCGCGGGTCGTCCCATCCGCTCACGTAGCCGCTCTTGACCAGCTCGAGCAGCTTGCGCTTGCTCATCACGGTGTAGGTGAGGTTGAGCCGCGCGAACTCGTACTGGTGCGAGGGAAAAATTTCGAGCTTTTCGATGAGCCAGTCGTAGAGCGGGCGGTGCACGTCGAACTCGAGGGTGCAGATGGAGTGCGTTACGTTTTCGAGCGAGTCGCTTTGCCCGTGGGCGTAGTCGTACATGGGGTAGATGCACCACTGCGAGCCGGTGCGGTGGTGGTCGGCGTGGATGATGCGGTAGAGGATAGGGTCGCGCAGCAGCATGTTGGGGTGAGCCATGTCGATTTTTGCGCGAAGCACCTTTTCGCCGTCGGCAAATTCGCCGTTTTTCATCCGCTCAAAAAGCTCGAGATTTTCGCTCACGCTGCGCTCGCGGTAGGGGCTGAGCGTGCCCGCTGCGGTAATGGTGCCGCGGGTTTGGCGAATGGCATCCTGCGGCTGGTCGTCCACGTAGGCCAGCCCTTTTTTGATGAGCTCGATGGCCCACTTGTAGAGCTGCGGAAAGTAGTCGGATGCGTAGCGCTCGTTTTTCCACGCAAAGCCAAGCCAGCGCACGTCTTCCTTGATGGAGTCGACGTACTCGGTGTCCTCCTTCACGGGGTTGGTGTCGTCGAAGCGGAGGTTGGTTTCTCCGCCGTACTTTTGCGCCAGCCCAAAGTTGAGGCAAATGCTTTTGGC
>JAITOI010000225.1 GCA_031289995.1 Prevotellaceae bacterium
AGCATCGAGGGGCCAACGTTGGTGCCCCACATCGTTAGCCCGATGGCAAACCAGCCGAGCGATTTTCCGGCGAGAAAAAGGTTGTCGCCCTGCTTCTTTTTTTTGCCGAAGCTGGCCCAGCACGCCACGCCGAAAAGGATGGCGAGGTACGCAGCGATGATGGTAACATCCAAGCTGCCTAAGTGAATGAGGGCCTCGTTCATGGTCGTGATTTTTTGTGTGCAGCTTGCCTACCTGAATTTTTCCACCACCCTCATCGCCTCCTCCACCTCGCCCTCCGACTTGAAGTCGATGGAGATGTGGATGCCCTGGTTGCCGACCTTGTCGAGGAGTGGCTGCAGCTCTGAAAGCGTTACCCAGTTTGCCATGACGGACTTTCCGCCGGCCAATATTTTTTGGTAAAGCTCGTACCACTTGGGGTCTCCGCCCTGCGGCTCGCCCACGCCTGGCGTCCACTGAATGGCGTTGAGCTCCGCAATTTCGAGCAGCGCGTCGAGGTGGCGAATGGCGCCCACGCCGTCGAGATGGTAGAGCGTGTACGGGATGCGCTGGCATTGCTCGCGCAAGTAGGGCTGCGCAAAGCGGCGAAAGTCATCTTCGGAAAACATCGTGGAGATGTCCGACTGCAGCTTGCTGCACTTGTCGGGCGCCCAAATGGAGAAGTAGCAAAACGCCATTTCGCCCTGCTCGTTGATGATGTCGTAGAGGCGGTCGAACACCTCGAAGTAGAGCTCGTTGATTTTTTGCAGCTGCTCGCCAAGCAGGTCTGGGCGCAGTATCATGTCCATCAGCGTGTCCTCCGTGCCCTTGAGCGCAGCGAGCACGTCGAGGCCCTCCATCAGGTCGGGCATCCCCACAAAGTAGCGGCCTTGCGCCCGCTGCTTGCAGGCCTTGAGCAGGCTTTGGTGCAGCTGCCACCAGCGGTTGTTTTCGTCGAGCGAAATGCTGTCGCCAAAGTCGGGGCGATGCCGAATCCAGATGGTGTCGTCGCCCGCCTCCAGCTCCGCGCCGAGTATGGCTGCCAGCGAACCGGGGCCAAGCTGGGTGTTGGCCACAGCCGGAATGTCGGCGCTCAGCACGCTGCGCGAAAGCTGGTAGTGCAGCTCGTCGGCGCGCCATTCGGGGTCGAACCATCGTTGCTCCAAGCTGGCCGCAGGCAACGGCTGCGCAACATTTTCGCGGGGCGAAACGGCACCCGCTACATGCTCCCACATGCTAACAACGATGCCCTTTTGCTGCCACCAGTCGAGGTAGCGTTGCCGGCTTTCGTTCCAATTATTTTTCCAACAAGAAAGCATACCAAAAATGAAAAATGGGGAGTGAAAAATGGAGAATGAAAAACGAAAAAACATCACCTCAAAAAGAAAAATCCCAGCGACACCTCCACGCCTCGGTTGTAGGCCTTGGCATCGCTCGCGAGCTGGTTCATGCCCATGGTGTAGGCGGCTGTGAGCTGAAAAAATTGCAGCTCTACGCCGCCGCCAACCATCACTCCGTAGTCGCGCGAGGCGACGGAAAAATCCTCCACTTCGGGGTATATCGCACGCTTGCGGACAAGGAAGGAGTAGTAGGGCGCGGCAAATATCACGGGCGCCGAATGAGGTAGCGACAGGCGGAACATCAGGCACAGCGGCACGTCCACATAGTCGCACTGCAGGCCGTTACCGCCCTTGCGGTTGTACACGGCTTCGGGCTGCACGGCAAAGCCGCCGAAGGAAAATTCAAACAGGTAGAGGTTGGCAATTAGCCCCACGTGCCCCGAGTTGCGCCACTCGCCGGTGGCTATCTGTTGGGTGTGGTACGAAAAACTACCACCGCCCTTAGCGCCTACTCGCAGCTGCGCGTGCAGTGCGGGAGAGCTAAGGGCGATAGCCAGCGTTAGTAGTAGAATGCGTTTCAAGTTTGCTCGGGTTTTTGCATCGCTCGGCCCGCTATGAGCGATACTTGTAGGCCTTTACCCAAGCCACCTCCAGCGTAGCAGGCTCGTCGATTGTGGGGTTGCCGATGACGCCCGATGAAAAGGCGATGTGCATCGGCTCGTTAACGATATTGGCAGCCGAAAATAGCTTGGCTCCGTTGATGCGCCAGGTCATGCTGCGCTTGCTCCACTCGAGCGACACAACGTAATCGGTGTTGGGCGCGAGCAGTCTGCGGCTCCAGGTGTCCACCTGCCGGCGGCCGTTGGCAAAGGCGCTCAGCTCGAGCTTGTGCCCCACGCGCAGCATGTTGACGTGCGGCTGCTGCTTGCCCGAACCCAGCCACAGCGCGTGGTAAAGGTGTTTGCTCGCCTGCGAAAAGCGAAACTTAACCTCCACCTTGCCGTACCGCTGTACGTGTGAGGGCGCGGAGTTGACGGTGCCCGACGTGTAGTCGCGCTCCACCGGCGCAAAGCCCACGCGGGGGCTAAAACCTAAGCCCTGTGCGGCTTCGCGCTTGGTGGAAATGGCGAGCATACCGTCGTGCACGGCTACGTTAAGGCCATCGGTGTACACATGATTTTCGGCTATCGCCGAGTAGAGCATCGTGGGTGCGCCATGAACTACGCTGGGGTGCGTTGCCCAGCGGCTCTTGTCGAGCGAAGCAAAATCTTCCTCGAATCCCAGCTCCCAGTGCGCAACTTCCTTCTGCCCCTTGCGCGAAGCAACACGCGCCTCGTACTTGGCCATGCTTGGAATTCCGCCCGACAGGCGAAAGAACAGCTGTTTAAAAAATCCTGCCATTACTTCGTGAAATCAGGGTTAGCCAATCAGCTTAAATCCTTTGCCGCGCACGTTGATGATTTGAATCGACGGGTCATCGCGCAGGTACTTGCGCAGCTTGGTGATGTAAACGTCCATGCTGCGGGCGTTGAAGTACGTGTCGTCGTTCCAAATGGTCTTGAGCGCAAAGTTGCGGTCCAGCACCGAATTGCGGTTGATGCACAGCTGGCGCAGCAGCTCCGACTCCTTGGCGGTGAGCTTCTGCTCCACGTCGCCTTCCTTGAGCAGCGTTTGCTTTGTGGAGTTGAACGTGTACATCCCAACCTGGAACACGTCCTGATTTTGCGTCGCATTGTCGCCGCGCGTGCGGCGCAGAATGGCCTCCACGCGGTACAGCAGCTCCTCAATGCTGAACGGCTTTGTCATGTAGTCGTCGGCGCCGGCGGCAAAGCCCTCAAGCACGTCCTCCTTCATCGACTTGGCGGTGAGAAACAGGATGGGCACTACGCTGCTCAGCATCCGGATTTCCTTCGCCAGCGTAATGCCGTCCTTCACCGGCATCATCACGTCGAGGATGCAGATGTCGTAGCGAATTTTTTGAAACCCAGAGAACGCGCGCTCTCCGTTAGGGTAGAGGTCAATTTCGTACCCCTTTACCATCATGTACTCCTTGAGCAACATGCCAAGGTTTTCGTCGTCTTCGGCCAGCAAAATTCTGGCCTTGTTTTGTTCTGTCATTTTCTTTCGTTTTTTTTATGCATAAATTCAAGCCTCTTAAAACCCAACCATAAATTGGGGATGCAAAGTTATATAAGATTTTGATGTTTAACAATAAATTCACTTTTATTAAGTTAATAAAGCAAACGTTAACCAAGTTGGCATATTTGTGCAGAGCGGTTTTGGGCAAATTTTACTCCCGTTTATTGTCTAAGAATGTGCACGTAAACCATTTTAAATGGGTTAAGAAAAATGTTTACCTTTGCAAAAAAAAATCCCAATGAGAAAGCAAATTTCGCGCAATATTGCCATCGTTTCAGCCATTTTCATGGTTGCCTTTTCGCTCATGCTTATCGTCAACTATTTTCAGGTGAAAACCGCATCACCACTACGTTCCGAGGTCATCGAAACCCTCAAGCAGCTCAACGACGCCAACGCCAATAGCCCGCAACTACAGGAAAATATCAGGCA
>JAITOI010000098.1 GCA_031289995.1 Prevotellaceae bacterium
GACTTCAACAAGAACGGCACGATGGATGTTTTCGAAAATCCGCAGGCCGAAACGGAGGCGCGTATCGAGGATTTGTTGCGCCAAATGAGCGCCGACGAAAAGACTGCGCAGATGGTAACGCTCTACGGTTCGGGGCGCGTGCTCAAAGACCCGCTGCCCACGCCCGCGTGGAAAAACGAGGTGTGGAAGGATGGCGTGGGCAACATCGACGAGGAGCACAACGGCATTTCGGACAAGTTTAAGGGCGAGTACCTCTACCCCTACTCGAAGCACGTGCAGACCATTCACGCCATTCAGCGCTGGTTTGTGGAGGAGACGCGACTCGGCATTCCTGTTGACTTTACGAACGAGGGCATACGCGGGTTGTGCCACTATAAGGCAACGCTGTTTCCCGCGCAGAGCGGGCAGGGCGCCACGTGGAACAAAGATTTGGTGGCGCGCATTGCCCGCATCACCGCAGTGGAGGCGCGGGCTTTGGGCTACACCAACATCTACTCGCCCATCCTCGACATTGCGCAAGACCCGCGCTGGGGGCGGGTTGTGGAGTGCTACGGCGAAGACCCCTACCTTGTTGGCCAGCTCGGAAAGCAGCAGGTGCAAGGCCTGCAGGCGCATCGCGTGGTGTCCACGCCCAAGCATTTTGCGGTGTACAGCATCCCTGTTGGCGGGCGCGATGGCGACACCCGCACCGACCCGCACATTGCGCCGCGCGACATGCGCACGCTCTACATCGAGCCGTTTCGCGTGGCATTTGCCGAGGCGCACGCGCTGGGCGTGATGAGCTCCTACAACGACTACGACGGCATTCCCATCACCGGCAGCCGCTATTTTTTGACGCAGATTTTGCGCAACGAGTGGGGGTTTCGCGGCTACGTGGTGTCCGACAGCCACGCGGTGGAGTACCTGCTCGACAAGCATCGCGTGGCGGGCAGCGCGGTTGATGCTGCTGCAATGGCCGTCAATGCTGGGCTTAACGTGCGCACCAACTTCACCATGCCCGACGAATTTCTTGCTCCGCTGCGCGAAGCGCTGAGGCTGGGAAAGGTTTCGATGGCCACCATTGATGAGCGGGTGCGCGATGTTTTGCGCGTAAAATTTTGGCTCGGATTGTTCGACAATCCATACAGCGGCAACGAGCAGGACGCAGACAAGCTGGTGGCCTGCGACGAGCATAAAAAAGTTTCGCTCGAAGCCGCGAGGCAGTGCATTGTGCTGCTCAAAAACGGCTCCACCACAGGCAATGCGAGCAAGCTTGGCGCAACCGAAGTTGATGTAACCACCGGCCAGCAAAAGGCTGCAAGCGGCTTGGCCGAAGGCGAAAGCCTGAATGCGGCTCCGTTACTGCCGCTTTCCAAAACGCTGAAACGTGTTGCCGTTATTGGCCCCAACGCCGACGAGAGTCGCACGTTTGTGTGCCGCTATGGCCCTGCAAGCCCCACCATTGTTACGGTTCGCGAGGGCATACAGCAGCTGCTTCCGCAGGCCGAAGTGCTGTACGAAAAGGGTTGCGATATTGTTGACGCGCGTTTTCCCGAAAGCGAAATTATTCCCGAACCTCCCACTGCGAGCGAGCAGGCGATGATTGACAAAGCTGTTGTTGCGGCTCGTGGCGCAGAGCTTGCCGTGGTGGTGTTGGGCGGCTCGGAGCGCACCGTGCGCGAGTCGTACTCGCGCACCAGCCTTGACTTGCCCGGGCATCAGCTCAACCTGCTGCAAGCTGTGTACCGCACCGGCACGCCTGTGGCGCTGGTGCTCATCGATGGTCGCGCGGTGAGCATCAACTGGGCCAACAAGCACATTCCGGCCATTGTGCAGGCTTCGTTTCCGGGTGAATTTATGGGTACAGCCATTGCCGAGGTGTTGTTTGGCGACTACAATCCGGGCGGCAAGCTGGCGGTTACTTATCCCAAAAGCGCGGGGCAAATACCGTTCGCATTTCCGTTCAAGCCGGGCGCCGACAGCAAAGGCGTGGTGCGGGTTTCGGGAGCGCTATACCCCTTCGGTTTTGGGCTTAGCTACACCACGTTTGCGTACTCCGATTTGCAGCTTTCGGCCGAAAAAATTGGGCGGCTCAACAGCATTGAAGCTTCGTGCAAAATTACCAACACTGGTGCCCGCGATGGCGACGAAGTGGTGCAGCTATACCTCTGCGACGAGGAGGCCAGCGTGGTGCCTTACATGCAGGTGCTGCGCGGGTTTGAGCGCCTTCATCTGGCCGCAGGCGAAACCAAGGAAGTGCGATTTTTCCTTACTCCGCAAGACCTTGGGTTGTGGAACGCGCACAACGAATTTGTGGTAGAACCCGGATTTTTTGAGCTGCGCGTTGGCGCATCATCGCAGGATATTCGGCTGCGGAAGCGGTTTGAGGTGGTGGAGTAGATTGGCAGCTGCTCAAAAAAAATTAGCCCAAAATTCCGTAAAAATTTTACTACCTTTGCAGCCATTTTCAAAACCAAAATTTTCATCATGTCAACCATAAAAATCGAGCAAGAGCAAGTCAAGCAGTTCGCCCACGCCGAGGCGACGCGCTACATGAACAACGCCACAGAAACGTTGCAGAAGACGGGCAAAGAAGGCAATCTTTACCTCGACGACAAGTACGTGCGTACTGCCTGCGGAATTGCATACTTGGGTGTGCTGAAGGCGTTGGATGCGCTGTTTGAGTTGCGAGGCGTTCCGCTTCCGCCAAAAAAGAAGCGTAAAAACATTGAGTTCTACACGTACTATGCAGCAATGCTGGACGGCAAGCTTTCAAAAGAGCTCCATAATGCCTATCGTCTTTTACACATAGAGGGTTATTACGAAGGCGTATGCGGCGTGGGTACCATTAAAGATGGCTTTGATTTCGCTAACAGCATCATCGCCCGCATCAAACCCGAACACGAGCTAACGCAAGAGGAATACAAAGCCCTGAGAGCGAAAAAGAAGCCCGCGTGGCTGCGTGCGTTGTATTCGTTTTTCTTTCTGTAAGCGCCATGCAGAACGCTTGGAATAGTCGCTCAAAAAAAGATTTAGCCCCCAAAATTCAGTAAGAATTTTACTACCTTTGCAGCCACTTTCAAAACCAAAATTTTCATCTTTTCAAAACACAAATCTTTCGTTATGTCAGCCATAAAAACTGAGCAAGAGCAAGTCAAGCAGTTCGCTCACGCCGAGGCGACACGCTACATGAACAACGCCACAGAAACGTTGCAGAAGGCGGGCAAAGAGGACTACCAATACCTCGACGACAAGTACGTGCGCACCGCTTGCGGAATTGCACACCTTGGTGTGCTGAAGGCGCTGGACGCATATTTTGAGCTGCGAGGCGTTCCGCTTCCACCCAAAAAGAAGCATAAAAACATTGAGTTCTACACCTACCATGCCGCAAGGCTGGACGGCAAGTTGTCAAAAGACCTCCATGATGCTTATCGTATTTTGCACATAGAGGGTTATTACGAAGGCGTATGCGAGGTGGCTACCATTAAAAGTGGTTTTGATATCGCCTGCCGTATCATCGCCCGTATCAAGCCCGAACGCGAGCTAACGCAGGAGGAATACAAAGCCCTGAAAGCGCGAAAGAAGCCCGCGTGGCTGCGTGCGTTGTACTCGTTGTATTCGCTTTTCTTTGTGTAATGCGATGGGCGATGAACATCAAAACATTGATACTTCAAAAAAAAACCTTACCTTTGCGCCCATTATGGACCTATACAACACACAACTCAACCCACTGGTGCTGCCCGAATATGGCCGCCACATTCAGCGTATGGTGGAACACCTGCGCGATATTCCCGACCGCGAAAAGCGCAACGAGCAGGCGCGGGCGGTTATCGGCGTGATGGGAAATCTTTTTCCTCATCTGCGCGACATCAACGATTTTAAGCACAAGCTGTGGGACCACCTCTTCCTCATTGCCAACTTCGACATCGACATCGACTCGCCGTTTTCGCGCCCCACGCCGGCAACGTTCGAGGGACGGCCGCGTCAGGTGCCCTACTCGTCGCCCGACACCATTAGGGTGAAGCACTACGGCCGCGGCGTGCAGGATATGACGGACGGCATTGCCACGCTGCCTGAAGGCGAAACGCGGGAGCTGGCGGCGGTCGCGCTGGCCAACCACATGAAGCGGGCCTACCTCACGTGGAATAAGGATTCGGTGACGGACGATGTCATCTACGGGGACGTTGCCAGAATGTCGCGAGGACAGGTGTGCATCGACAGCGACGTGCAGCTCTCGGTGTCCAACTTCAGCGAGACCCCTGTCAACACCAGCAATAGCGCGGCTCCCAGCAATAACGGCCTCAAAAAGCGGAGGGGTAAAAACTGCAAGCAAAGAGGCTTGCCGCCGAGGAAAAATGCGCACCAGCAAATGTAGCACAAACTCCAAACCATGCACTGAACTATGGCTTCTTTTGAAGTTTCCGGTGGTAGCGTTCTGCAAGGCGAAATTGTGCCGCAGGGCGCAAAAAATGAGGCATTGCAGGTGATTTGCGCCGCGCTGCTGACACCCGAAAAAGTTACCATCCGCAACATCCCCGACATCCTCGACGTCAACAACCTTATTGGCTTGCTTGCCGACCTTGGCGTGGAGGTGGTGAACGAGAGTACAGGCGTGTACTCGTTTTGCGCCAGCAACGTTCATCCCGAAATGCTTCAAACGCCCGAATTTGCAAAAAAAATGTCGTCGTTGCGCGGCTCCATTATGATGGTGGGACCGCTGCTGACGCGCTTTGGCAAGGTGTTTGCGCCGCGGCCGGGAGGCGACAAAATCGGACGGCGCAGGCTCGACACGCACTTCCTCGGCTTCGAAAAATTGGGCGCCACGTTCGCCTACGAAGCCGACAGCGCCTTCTATCGCGTGGAGGCGGAGCAGCTGCACGGCGCCTACATGCTGCTCGACGAGGCCTCGGTTACAGGCACCGCAAACATAGTGATGGCGGCGGTTTTGGCCAAGGGCAAGACCACCATCTACAACGCCGCTTGCGAGCCATACGTGCAGCAGCTCTGCAAAATGCTGGTGCGAATGGGCGCAAATATTTCGGGCATCGGCTCCAACCTGCTCACCGTGGAAGGCGTGCCCCAGCTGGGCGGAGCCGACCACAGCATCCTGCCCGACATGATTGAGGTGGGCAGCTTCATTGGCATGGCGGCGATGACGCACGGCGAGCTTACCATCAAAAATACTTCGTACAACGAGCTCGGCATCATCCCCGATGCCTTTCGCAGACTCGGCATCAGCATTGAGCTGCGCGGCGATGACATATTTGTTCCGCAGCAAGAATCGTACGAAATCGAAACCTTCATCGACGGCTCGATAATGACCATTGCCGACGCGCCCTGGCCCGGCCTCACGCCTGACCTCATCAGCGTGCTGCTGGTGGTGGCAACGCAGGCTAAGGGTTGCGTGCTCATCCACCAAAAAATGTTCGAGAGCCGCCTCTACTTCGTGGATAAGCTCATCGATATGGGCGCACAAATTATCTCGTGCGACCCGCATCGCGTTACGGTCATCGGTAACCCGAATTTGCGCCTGCGCCCCATCGTGATGACCTCGCCCGACATCCGCGCGGGCGTGGCGTTGCTCATCGCGGCCATGGCTGCCAACGGCAAGAGCAGCATCCACAACATTGAGCAAATCGACCGCGGGTACCAAAACATCGACCTGCGGCTGAACGCAATTGGGGCGAGGATTGAGAGGGTAGGGTAGGGCATAGTTTTTTTTGTAACAACAACGCGCAATGCAAATCGAAGTTCTAAAATCCAAGATACATCAGGCCACGGTTACGGAGGCGAACCTCTACTACGTGGGCAGCATCACCATCGACGAGGACTTGATGGACGCTGCAAATCTCATCGCCAACGAAAAAGTTTCGGTGGTGAACGTCAACAATGGCGAGCGGCTCGACACCTACGTCATCAAGGGCGGGCGCGGCAGCGGCGTGGTTTGCCTCAACGGTCCTGCAGCTCGCAAGTGCCAGGCGGGAGACGTGGTGGTCATCATGTCCTACGCGCAAATGGACTTCGATGAGGCCAAGCATTTCAAGCCCTGCATCGTTTTTCCCGACAAAGAAACAAACCATTTAATTTGACGTGCGATATGCGATTTGCGATATGCGACAATGCCGCTGTACGATGTGTGATGTGCGAAATGCGATTTGCGATATGCGAGAATGCCGCTGTCAATGTCGCAAAATCACACATCGAAAAATCGCATACAATGACGCTGGCATTGTCGCAAATCGCATAGTCGCAAATCGCACATCGCATACAATGATGCTGGTATTGTCGCAAATCGCATAGTCGCAAATCG
>JAITOI010000138.1 GCA_031289995.1 Prevotellaceae bacterium
AACATTAAGCGTTCTGCATGGCGCACGGGTGTAGGTCGTGCCTCGAAGGAGGCCTATGCTCCGTGCGCAAGACCTGCGCTTGTTTTCGCTACCGTAGGCTAAAGCCTACGGTTAATAAATTGCCGTCCCATGCGGGACTTGCAGCATGAGGCTTGTGTTCCGTGCACAAGACGCGGATGTATTGCCGTTCGCAGGCTGCGCTTCGCTTGCCTTCGGTTGTCGTCATTGCGGGCTTGACCCGCAATCTCCCTGCTGACCCGCAATCCCTCCACAGGCAATCATTGCGACGGATGCGAAGTAGGTTATCATGGAGATTGCGGGACAAGCCCGCAATGACGGCGAGCGGGTGATAGCAACACCATCGCGAAGTCCCGCATGGGGACAACATAAAAAATCATACCTTTGCGCGGTCAAACAAAAAGTCGTATGCGATGAAAACAATCGTGGAAATACATGTGGAATGGGACAACAATTTTTGCGCCTGCCCAACGAACGATGCCGTGTGCTGCGCCGTAGTGGGCGATAGCATTGCGGAAGTAAAAACCGACATGGCGGAGGCGCTGCCCATGCACGTAGAGTGTATGCAACGAAATGGCGACACCGTTCCAGAAGAATTTCTCGGCGACTACGAGCTGATGTACGTGCTCACCCCACAAGCACTGCTGAAATCCATTCAATGAGGTTGCAACGCCTCCACATCCCGCGAAGCGCGCCCCCCACCCCACCCCAAAATTTTACGTACCTTTGCGCCACCAAAAAAAACCATAACCATCATGCGCAAATCAAACCATCGAGCAACAAGCGGCTTCGGAACAGCCCCTGTTTTCTTCACCGCCATATCCACCATTCTCGGCGCCGTGCTGTTCCTGCGCTTCGGCTACGCCGTGGGCACGGTGGGCTTTTGGGGCGCCATAGCGATAGTGGCGCTGGGGCACATGATTACCATCCCCACGGCGCTCGCGCTGTCCGAAATTGCCACCAACACGCGCGTCGAAGGAGGAGGCGAGTACTTCATCATCTCGCGCTCGTTCGGCCTCAAAATCGGCTCCACCATTGGCCTCGCGCTCTACCTGTCGCAGACCATCAGCGTCGCGTTTTACCTCATCGCCTTTGCCGAGGCTTTCGCTCCGCTGTTCGGATGGGCAAGCGAGGCGCTGGGTTTCGCGCTGCCGCGACAGCTGGTGAGCCTGCCCACGCTGCTGGCTATGGCCTACGTGGTGGTGAAAAAGGGCGCCAGCTCGGGCATGAAAATGCTGTACGCCGTCATCGCCATCCTGCTCTTTTCGCTGCTCTGCTTCTTCCTCGGCAACCCAATAGAATACGGCAGCGCGGAGGTGCTGGAGGGCAACTTTGTGTACACCCATGCCGACCAATTTTTCGTGCTGTTCGCCATCTGCTTCCCCGCGTTCACGGGGATGACGGCGGGCGTGGGGCTGAGCGGCGACCTGCGCAACCCCGCCCGCTCGATACCCGTTGGCACCATTGCGGGCACGCTCGTCGGGCTGGTGGTGTACGTGCTCGTGGTGTGGAAGCTCAGCGTGTCGGCCTCGGCAGCTGACCTGACGGGCGACCAGCTCATCATGTCGCGCATCGCGCTGCTGGGCGCCATCGCCATTCCGCTGGGGCTGGCCGCGTCCACCTTCTCGTCCGCCGTCGGCTCGCTGATGGTTGCGCCGCGCACGCTGCAGGCGCTGGCGCTCGACCACAGCTTCCCGATACCCGCGCTCAACGCCCTGCTGTCGAAGGGCGCAGGAGCCACCGGCGAGCCGCGCAACGCGTCCATCGTGTCGCTCGCCATCGCGCTGGTGTTTGTGCTGATGGGCGACGTGAACTCGGTGGCCACCATCATCTCCGTTTTCTTCCTCATCACCTACGGCTCGCTCTGCCTCATCTCCTTCCTCAACCACTTCGGCTCGTCGCCCTCGTACCGCCCCAAGTTCAAGTCGCGGTGGTACTTTTCGCTGGCCGGATTCGTGCTCTCGGTGTGGGCGATGTTCATGATTAGCCCGCTCTACACGCTCATCTCCTACGGCGTGCTGGTGCTGCTGTACGTGATGGTGGAGCGCTACAACAAGAACCAGAAGGGGCTGGTGAACATCTTCAAGGCTGCCCTGTTTCAGCTCAACCGCCGCACGCAGGTGTTCATGCAGAAGCGCAGCTCGAGCTTCGAGCCAGACGAGTGGCGGCCTGCCGCGGTGTGCGTGTGCGCCAAGTCGTTTGAGCGCGAAAAGGCGCTGCGCCTGATGAGCTGGATTAGCAGCCAGCACGGCTTTGGCACCTTCTTCCACCACCTCGAAGGCAGCTTCAACCGCGCGCTGCACGAGGAGGCCAAGCGCACGCAGCGGCGGCTCATCGAGAGCGTGGGGCGGCACAACGCGCTCTACCTCGACACCATCATCTCGCCCTCGTTTGCCAGCTCGCTGTCGCTCGCGCTGCAGGCGCCGTCCATCTCGGGCATGGAGAACAACATGGTGGCGCTGGAGTTCGACAAGGACAGCGGCGAGGGGCTGGACAACGTGGCCGACAACTTCGCGATGGTCAAGTCGGGCAGCTTCGACGTGTGCATCCTCGCCGCCACCAAGCAGATGGTTACCTACCAAGGCGGCATCCACGTGTGGATTAGCGCCGCCCACGACAAGAACGCGAACCTGATGATTTTGCTCGGCTACATCATCATGGCCAACCCCGAGTGGAGCAAGAGCCACCTCAAAATATTCAGCGTCGGCGCCTCCGGCAAGTCCTCCGAAACCCGCGCCACGCTTGAGGAGCGCATCAGCGCAGGCCGCCTGCCCATCACGCTGGCCAACATCGAAATGGTGATGCTCGACGTCTCGCAAACGCTTGCCGAGGCGGTGTCGCAGCGCTCGTCGCAGGCCGGCTTAGCCATCATCGGCATCGACAACGACACGCTCTCGCCCGCGGCGCTGAAGCAGCACCTGACCAGCTTTAGCGGGCCGCCGGATGTGCTTTTTGTGAGCGCGTTTCGGGAGGTGGAGATTGGGTAGGATTTGGAAGATTTGAGGATTTGAAGATTTGAAGATTTCTGCTGGGTGGCGACGACATTTTTATTGTCTGAATTAGGATTTGTAGGATTGTGGGATTAAGCCAGCGTAGTGGCTAAATCTTTTTTTGAGATGCTACTCCCATTGTCCTGCCGCGCGCACGGGTGTAGGTTGTGCCCCGAAGGAGACCTGTATTCCGTGCGCAAGACGCGCGTTGGTCGCCACCGCAGGCTGCGCTTCGCTTGCCTGCGGTTATGAAAATTGCGTTCCTTCGG
>JAITOI010000166.1 GCA_031289995.1 Prevotellaceae bacterium
CTGCCGTCGTAGAGATCGCGTGAGCGATGTTCATCCTCCATTTCGAATGGCAAAAATTAAAATAAAACGCCGCAAAGGTAAAACAAATTTTTAATACCATCCAAATTTAATCGCAAAAAAATTTGAACTTATTTCTACTATCCTTAAAATAAAAGCGTTATAAGCGTAAATTTTGGAGTAAAATTTGGCAATGGCTGGTTTTTGATTTTTTTTTGGAGATTTGAAAATTTTTACAGGTGCAAAGAATTTGCCTGTTTTTTTGCTGCCTCCACATATCCTCAAACGTAGGCTGGTGCTGGGTTTGTTGGCTGTTGTCGTGGCGCGTGTTGTTGGTGGTGTTTGCGCTTCGCTGTCGTTGCTGGGATGCGCAGGGGTCGAGATTTTTTTGATGAGGGGTTTGATGAGCGCAGCTCAGCTGCACGAGCTGGAGATTGCGATTGCGAAAAAAAGATTACCTTTGCCGCAACTTTTAAATTCATTTTATCATGGGACTAGTTCAAACGGAAATCACCCTGAAAAACGGGTTTGATGTTAACAACGCAGAGCTTGGGTTGCTCAAGCAGTCGGATATTCGGCAAATCACGCTACAAGCAGTGGTTGATACAGGCGCGTGGACGCTTGTGATTAATGAGGATATTCGC
This sequence comes from Prevotellaceae bacterium, assembly GCA_031289995.1. Next base: position 642 of record JAITOI010000166.1, read on the forward strand.
AAGCAGCTTGGGCTTCGGATATCGGGCACAGACCCAGGACCATCAACGCTTGCCGATGGCACAGAGGCATACTATCAGCTTGCGGGTCCGCTGGAAGTTTACTGGCGCAACCGCCGCGTACTATGCGATGCCTTGGTGCTACCCGACGCTAAGGATGTGCTGCTCGGCGCCATTCCGCTCGAGGCAATGGACTTAACGGTCAACCCTCGCACGCTGGACGTGGTGGGTGCTCACGGCGACCAACCCATGCACCGGATCACGGGCGGTTTGAGAGGATGTGGCTAACATTATCAGCGGCATTGCGGGAAGGCCTCGTTGAGGATGAGAGCGGGGGAAAGCGGCATGGCTGCTTCCCCCCGCTTTTTTGCAGCTACATGAGGTTACTGGCCACTGCTCAACCCATTGCCAAACCTTATTTTTTCAGGCTCCCTTAGTAGCCAACGATGCGTGTGTGGTCTTGCGCACGGAGCACAGGCCTCCTTCGGGGAACGCCTTACACCCGTGCGCCCGTGCAGAACGCTTGGAGTAGCACCTCAAAAAAAGTTTTACCCACAAAAAAAACCGGCCAACTTTTTCCCAAAAGTCAGCCGATTTTCCAACCTAAGCACTCCGGCAACTACTTCCCAAAGTACCTGTTGTAAAGCCCCTCAAAGCCTTTGCCATGGCGGGCTTCATCCTTGGCCATTTCATGCACGGTATCATGAATGGCGTCGAGATTTTGCTGCTTGGCAAGAGTGGCAATGCGCTTCTTGTCGGCACAGGCGCCGCACTCGGCATCCATGCGTTTTTTGAGGTTGGTCTTGGTGTCCCACACCACCTCGCCGATGAGCTCGGCAAACTTGGCGCAATGCTCAGCCTCTTCAAAGGCATAGCGCTTGAACGCCTCGGCAATTTCGGGATAGCCTTCGCGGTCGGCCTGACGGCTCATGGCAATGTACATGCCAACCTCGGTTGCTTCGCCCATGAAGTGCGCCTGCAAGCCATCCCAAATTTCCGACGACACGCCTTTGGCCACGCCAATCACGTGCTCGTCGACGAACTGAAGAGCGCCCACACTCTCCACTAATTCTTTAAACTTGCTCTTGGGCTGCTTGCACTGTGGGCAAGCCTCCGGAGCCTCTGGGCCTTCGTGCACGTATCCGCACACGGTACAAATCCACTGCTTTTTCATAACGAAAAATTTTTTGAAATTTGAATTGTTAAACACTAAAATTAAAAACCGTTTTTCTTTTTTTTTCAGCTCACGCTGCGTTCCGTTTCTTGCCTGCACAGCCTTCGCAAAGACCTTTGAGGTAGAGCTGCGACTCGGTAACCACAAATTTTTTCGGCACAGACGTCGGCACGTTTTTTTTACCGAGCGGGATGTCGTAGATGCTGCCGCACTCCTTGCACATAAAGTGCACGTGAGGCTGGATGACGCCGTCGAAGCGCAGGCATTTTTCGTCGATGCTCAGCTCGAGGGCTGCACCGTGGCGGGCAAAGAGCCGCAGGGTGTTGTAAACCGTCGTTTTCGAGAGCGTTGGCATACGAGCTACGAGCGAGCTGTATACCGTGTCGGCGCAGGGATGCGTGTAGTGGGTGAGCAGGTAGCTCATTATCATCAGCCGCTGGTGCGAGGGCTTAATGCCACACTGGTTCAGCCTTTCTGCTGCCGTGTTTGTTGTCTTCATGTTGCGTGTTGTAGCCATTACAAGTTTGTTTCGGGTGCAAAGGTACGGCAAAAATTTTTAATACGCAAACATTTTCGAAAAAAAACCGAAAAATAATTTCCATGTGATTGATTTTCATGGAAATAATTTTTTCATTGTGAATAGCCCAACGGGCCGCATGTGGGTAAAAAATGCTCGAAATGTCCCTCGAAATCACTGCTCCATGTCACCCAAAAACGCCATCACATCCACCCCATCTGCGTAGTCCGTTAGGTGCGGAAGTTGGCTGCGGCCAAAGTGGACGCAGAGCTGCTCGAAGCCCGCAATGGGCGCGGCGGTCGACACGCATTGCAGCTCGCTTTGGTGCTGGGCGAGGTAGCTGCGCAGCTCGTCGGAGTTTGCGTAGGCTTGCAAAAACAGCTCGCCAACGGGCGAATAAAGCTCGCTGCAAAAGCTGGCAATGCAGCTGCCGAAGTCAATAAAATCGCGGCCTCGCATCGCGTGCATCGCCTGCGCATAGCGGCAGCAGTCGTTGTAGGCAGCGTGGCGGCGCAGCTCGGCGTGCGCTACAAAAAATTGTTGTAGGCGCGAGATGTCGTAGCCCTGCGGCACAAAAATTTTACCCACGCTGCGGCTACCCATGCCGAAGTAATCGAGCGCATCGTGGGCAAGCAGCTGCAGCTCGTCGTCGGACTCGTTGCCGCTCACAACGCCAATGCTGGTGCGGCTTTGGCGAAACAGGTGTGGCAGGTGGCCGTACTCCGATTGGAAGTATCGGGAGCTGTTGTTGCTGCCGGTGGCGATGACAACATCCACATCGCAGAGCGTGTCGGCAAAGCGAATGCGGCCTTCGAAACGGTAGTCGATTTGGCAGAGATATTTGGCCAGCATGGGCAGCAAAAATCTGTCCTTGCCCGACAGCTTGACCGTCGCGCATCGCCCGCTGGCCAAAGCGCACAGCAGGTCGTGGAAGCTCACCAGCGGCAGGTTGCCGGCCATAATGATGCCCACATTTTTTGTCGAAAATTCTTGCGGAATTGAGTATTTCGCCAGCCAGCTGCGCAGCTCATCGGGGCGCAACATTTGCGTGGCGATGGCGCTCAAGGCCTGACGGATATTGGCTTCGGTGAACCAGGGGTTGTGGGCTTCGCTCTGGCGTA
>JAITOI010000229.1 GCA_031289995.1 Prevotellaceae bacterium
ATAAAGAGGCAGCACATCCTTCTATACCCCCTCCTATCTCTACTCCTCCTCGCCCCCCACGCCCAAGCGAAACCCGCACAGATACTCTCCTCCTCCGAAATCTATAAGGCAGTGGTTAAATCTACCGTAACCATAGTAACCGATGCGGAAAGTCTGGGTTCGGGGTTTTATGTGTTGCCTAACGTGATTGCGACCAACTACCACGTGATGGAGGGGGCTACAAGCGCAAAATGTGTGGTTGCCAATACGAATATAAGCGTTAAGGTGCTGGGATATGTGGCGGTGGATAAGGATGTTGATTTGGTTTTGCTAAAGGTGTCGGGGAAACCACGAACTCCGCTAAAAATGGCAACTGGCAACGTGTCCACCGGGCAAATCATTTACGCCATTGGGGCGCCGCAAGGCATGACGGGCACTATTTCCGACGGCATTGTGAGCGCCATAAGGAAGGTGGAAGGGGTAAATCTGGTGCAAATAACAGCGCCGATTTCGCAGGGCAGCAGCGGAGGACCTGTGGTCAACAGGGTGGGAAAGGTGGTTGGGATTTCAACGCTGATTCACACCGGTGGGCAGAATTTGAATTTTGCAGTGGCTTATACGCATTTGCAGGCCTTGATGCAGCAGATGCAAGCAAAGCCGAAAAAATTGGCTCTGCTGAACCGCCAGAGGCCTTCTTCGCAAGCTACGCAAGCAAGTGGCGCTTCAGCGAATGAAGATATAGTGAAGCTAAGGTCAACGGAGTGCTCTTTGAGGTACAAGGTGGATGGGAGATGGAATAAATGGTCGGCGTGGGAGGATGCGAGTGTTCTCATTGTTATTGATGGTGGCAAGGAGCGAGTTAGCATTTATTCTGCGGAAGAACAGGTGTATGATATTATTGACACCGAAGAAGAACGCACGGATGAAGATGGCGACGATGTGCTTTCGCTATTTTGTGTGGATAAAGATGGTAAGAAGTGTGGCGTGAGGCTTGTGGCAATACGTGGCTCAAATGAGAGACTTCAGCTGTATGTGAATTATAGCGATATGTCGTGGGTGTATAATGTGTATGCGCTGGATTAGGGTATAAGGTTTTACCGTTTTTTTTGTGTGGAATTAAATACATGTTTCGGCAACCTCATTTCAACCTAATTTTTCTAACAAAACCACCTCAGTAGCAAGCGACGCCCCACATTCCTCAACCTCATTACCTCATTAAAATTGAAATGAGGTAATGAGGTTAGGGAAATCATACGCTATCATGGCTACTGAGGTTGTTTTGTTGAAGAAAATTAGGTTGAAATGAGGTTCTCTGTCACTGTCCAACCCATTGCAAAATCTTAGCTCCACACAAAAACGGTAGAATCAAATAAAAGATGTACATCGGGCGCGGCTCTACAGCATCTTTTGCCCCTTCGGTGAATAGGAAGGCATAGCGCTTGCCGTTCAAATTTTTTGAAATTTCTACCAGCCCCTTAAACGTTTTGTGCTTGCCCACCAGCGTGGCTTGGGTGCGCCGCAAATATACAATTTTTTCCATCACCCCTACCCCACCCCGCCATCATTCTCCATTTTTTTCCCTACCTTTGCCCCCACAAATTTTTTACGCTACACTCACATCTTGAAATCGAAAACTCCACGAATCGGCGCCAGCCTTAGCCTTGGCGAGGTGATGCAAAATGCTATCCGCTGCGATGGTCGCGAAACCTCGCTGCTGCGGCGCATCTACGTCTTTGGGCTGTGGGAAGATGTGGTGGGCAAAAGCGTTGCCTCGCGCACCGAGCAGCTGTACTTGAAGGACAAAAAATTGTTTGTTACGCTCCGCTCGTCGGAGGCGCGGCACGAGCTGCTCATGCTGCGCAACGACATCATGCAGCGCATCAACGCGCGCGCAAAAACTCAGCTGGTAATCGAAATTATTCTCCGATGAGCACGCCTCGCAGCATACCGCAAACCCAAGACCAGACTACCTTTCGGCTCTCACGCGGAGCGACCACGAGGGGGATTTTCTTGCTCGCTTTTCTTGCCATTTTTTTGCCTCGCGCAGGCGCCTCCAACACCGTTACGGTGGACTCCATGCAGGGCGCTATCGACACCGTGGTGGTGCTGGGAAACGAGCAACGGCGCGGCACGGTGGAGCGTATCGACGTGCGCACCATCACCAAAATGGTGGGCGCATCCGGCAGCTTCGAGAACATCCTGAAGGTGCTGCCCGGCGTGCACTCCACCAACGAGCTCAGCTCGCAGTACTCGGTGCGCGGCGGCAGCTTCGACGAAAATTTGGTGTACGTCAACGGCGTTGAAATCTACCGCCCGATGCTCACGCGCACGGGGCAGCAGGAGGGCTTGAGCTTCATCAACCCCAACCTCGTGTCGAGCATTGAGTTCTCCACAGGCGGCTTTGGCGCTGAGTTTGGCGACAAGATGTCGAGCGTGCTCAACGTGGGATACAAGCGTCCCAAAACGTTTGGCGGCAGCGCCGACGCAAGCCTGCTGGGCGCTTCGGCGGCCTGCGAGTTCGCCTCGCGTGGCGGAAATTTTGGCGGCGTCGTTGGCCTGCGCCACAAGCGCTCGACCTACATGCTCGGCTCGCTCGACGTGAAGGGCGAGTACGACCCCTCGTTTTCGGACATCCAAACGACGCTCTACTACGACCTCTCGCCCCGCACCAGCGTTAGCTTTCTGGGCAGCTACGGTCTCAACCGCTACCGCTTCACGCCGGTGAACCGCGAAACGTCGTTCGGCACGCTCGACAATCCGCTGCGCTTTACGATGTTTTACGAGGGCAGCGAGAGCGACCTCACGGAGAATTTGCTGGGCGCACTCACGCTCCGCTACCGCGCTGCAGACAAGGTGCTGCTTGGGTTTACGGCGTCGGCGGTGAGCATGGTGGAGCTGGAGCGCTACGACATTCTCGGCGAGTACTGGCTTCGGCAGCTGAGCTCCGAAGGCGAGGTGCAGACCGACAACGCCAATATTGGCGTGGGTGGCTCGCTCGACCACGCCCGCAGCTACACCTCCACCCGCGTGATGGTGGGCGAGCATAGCGGCAGCTGGTACCACCGCGAGGGCACGCTGCGCTGGGGTTTGAAGGCGCAGCATCACTACGTGAGCGACGAGCTGAACCGCTGGCAGCGCATCGATTCGGCGGGCTTCATGCTGCCCCGCAGCGGCGACGCACTCCGCGTCAGCACTCGCCTCAGCGCCGACACCACGGTGAGCGCGTGGCAGCTCTCCGGCTTTGTGCAGGAGGCATACGAGCTCGACTTGCGCAACAGCCGCCTTCGCCTCACGGCGGGATTACGCCTCAGCTACGCTGCGCTGAGCCACGAGCTGCTCGTGTCGCCGCGCGTGCAGGTGGTGCTCTACCCCAACAGCAGCAAGGATTTTCAGCTGTTCGCTGCCGCCGGTGCCTACCATCAGCCCGCGTTTTTTAAGGAGATGAAAAACCCGCAAATGCAGCTGAACACTACGCTCACGGCGCAACGCTCGTGGCACGTTACGGCAGGCCTGAGCTCGCTGTTCACCTACTACGACATCCCCTGCAAGCTCACCGCCGAGGGCTACTTCAAGCTGCTGCGCAACATCATTCCGTACAAGCAGGACAACGTGGCGCTGCTCTACGACTGGGGCTACCGCGCCAACGGCTACGTGTGGGGCGTGGACGGCAAGCTGAGCGCCGAGCTGATACGCGGCTCCGAGTCGTGGTTGAGCCTCTCGCTGATGCAGGCGCGGCAGGACGTGATTGGCGATGCCTACACCGACCGCAGCGGAACGCTTGTGCAGCCGGGCTACTTCGCGATGGCGAACGACCAGCTGCTAAACGTGTCGCTGATGGTGCAAGACCAGCTGCCCCACTACGCGCAGTGGCGAGCCTACCTGATGCTGAGCTACGGTACCGGATTGCCCGCGTTTGCGCCGGTCGATAATCGCTTCGACGCCATCTTCCCGATGCCGTCCTATCGCCGTGTGGACGCGGGTTTCAGCTACGTGCTGTTCGACGATTTGGTGAACCATCGCCTGCGCCAGCGGTTGGGCAATTATCTGCGCAGCGCGGCCATTACGCTCGAGGCGCTCAACCTGTTTAACTCGTCCAACGTGTCGTCGTACCTCTGGGTGCAAACCGTGCCGTACGCCGGGCAGCAGGCGGGGATGGTGGCGGTGCCGAACTACCTTACGCCGTTTAGGCTGAATTTGCGGGTGGCGGTGAGCTTTTAGGAATTTGAAGATTTGAGATTTAAAATTTAAGATTACCCCGCGCACGGGCTGGCCGGCTCCCAGGATTTTACGGGGCAACCGCACCAAAAATTTAAGCGTTCTGCGTGGCTTCGCTCACCAACCGCGCGTTGGGTTGCCGTCCGCAGGCTGCGCTTCGCTTGCCTGCGGTTATGAAAATTACGTCCCTTCGGGACTTGCAGCAAGCATCTTGACAATTGCATCATTCGCTCGTCGGTCATTGCTAACCCACGCTCTCTCCACAGCATCGTCATTGCTAACCCACGCTCTTCCCATAGCGCCGTCATTGCGGGCTTGACCCGCAATCTCCACGCCCATAGCCGTCATTGCGGGCTTGACCCGCAATCTCCACGCCGCTTACCATCCTTGTGACGGATGCAGAGTGGGTCAGCGAGGAGATTGCGGGTCAAGCCCACAATGACGGCGAGCGGGTGACAGCAACACCACTGCGAAGTTCCGAAGGAACGCAATTTTCATAACCGCAGGCAAGCGAAGCGCAGCCTGCGGACAGCGACAAACGCGCGTCTTGCGCACGGAGCACAGACCTCCTTCGGGGAATGGCCTACACCCGTGCGCACG
>JAITOI010000244.1 GCA_031289995.1 Prevotellaceae bacterium
AATAGTGCGGCAAGCGATAAATTTAAGATTTAAGATTCAAAATTCACCGCTGGGCGGCACGTGCGGAGCAATCTTCAAATCCTCAAATCTTCAAATCACGTACGGTGACCACCACGCTCTCCACGTTCAAAATCTCCACCTGCTCGCCCTTGTCGATGGGCGCACCGGTGGCCGATATCGCCTTCCAGTCGTCGCCGTCAACCACCACGCGGCCTTGTCCTGTGGCGGGGTCGATGCGCTCGCTCACGCGGGCGGTGCGGCCAATGAGGTTGTCGACGTTGGTGCGCACGGCCAGCGTTTTTTTGTTGTACACGTAGCGCAGCATCAGCGGGCGCATGCCCACAAACGCGGCGATGGTGGCCAGCGAAAACAGCAGCAGCTGCACGATGGTGCTGTCGCTAAACAGCGCCGCCAAACCGCCCGCCACACAGCCGATGCCGAGGCAGGCCATGAAGAACGAGGGCGTAAACATTTCGAGGATGAAAAAAACTACTGCGGCAATCATCCACACATGCCAGGTTGAGAGAATGTCCATTTGAATTACGAATTAAAAATTAAAAATTACGGGTGACGGATTACGAAAAAAAAGGCTACGAATTTACGGGTTGATTGCCGGCGGTTGTTCGCGCCGTTGTGCGTCGATGGCCTCACACAGCTGGACGAAAATTTTGTCCACATCGCCCACACCATTTACGGCCACGTGCTTGCCCTGCGCCTTGTAGTGGGCGACGAGGGGTGCAGTCTTTTCGTGGTACACGACAATGCGGTTGCGGATGACGCACTCGTCTTGGTCGTCGGTGCGCCCCGACAGCTTGCCACGCTCCAGCAGGCGGCGCACGAGCTCGTCTTCGGGCGTGTCGAGCGCCAGCAGCGCGTCCACGTGCAGGTGGTGCTCGCGCAGGGTGCAGTCGAGCATTTCGGCCTGCGCAATGGTGCGCGGAAAGCCGTCGAAGATGAAGCCCTCGGCCTGCTTGTGCTGCGCCACCTGCTCAGCTATCAGCTGGCACACCACGCTATCGGACACCAGCTGCCCCCTGTCGATGAGCTGCTGCGCCACCTTGCCCAGCGGGGTGTTGCGGGCAATTTCGCTGCGCAGCATGTCGCCCGTCGAGAGGTGGACGAGCTTGTATTTTTTCACCAGCATGGCAGCCTGCGTGCCTTTGCCCGCGCCGGGTGCGCCAAAGAGAACGATGTTCATGGTTGAATGAAAAAAAGAAAATTTGGAGATAAAAGTTGGAGATAAAAAATGGGTTGATTTGTTTACGAATTGTAGATGGTGTAGATGTCGGGCAGGTTGCGGCCAAGCCCGTTGTAGTCGAGGCCGTAGCCCACAATGAAGTCGTTGGGAATGGTCATCGCAGCGTAGTCGATGGGCAGCGATTTTTTGTACACATCGGGCTTGAGCAGCATGGTGGCAATCTTGACCGACTGCGGCTGATGCCGCATCAGCGTTGCCACGAGCGCCTCGTAGGTATTGCCGGTGTCCACGATGTCCTCCACCACAATGATGTCGCGCCCCACCAGCGCGTCGCTGATGCCGATGAGCTCGGTCACCTTGCCGGAGCTGCGCTCGCCGTGGTACGAGGCCAGCTTGACAAACGAGATTTCGCACAAAAAGTTGATGCGCTTCATCAGGTTTGCGGCGAACATGAACGAGCCGTTGAGCACCGCCATAAACAGCGGTACCGCGCTGTGCGGCGCAGCGTAGTCGGCGTTGATTTTATCGGCCATCGCCTGAACCTTGGTGTCAATTTCGGCCTCGCTGATGCTGATGCGAAATGTCTTGTCGTGTAGCGTGAGCTGTTTCATTTTGTAGAAATTTTTTGCGATGCAATTTGCAAATTCGTGTAATCTTGTCTAAGTTTGTGCCCCCAAAAAACAGGGGCGAAGGTACGGCAAAATCTTTAATTAAGCAAAAAAATATGTCGCCAAAAGTTAGCATCATCATGGGTAGCACGTCCGACCTGCCTGTGCTCGAAGAGGCAATGAAGTTTTTAGAGGACAACGAAATTACGTTCGAAGTGAACGCGCTGTCGGCTCACCGCACCACCGAGCTGGTGCTCGAGCTGGCGCAGGGAGCGCAGCAGCGCGGCGTTAAGGTGTTCATTGCTGCTGCCGGCGGCGCGGCTCACCTGCCGGGCGTGGTGGCCGCCCTCACGCCGCTGCCGGTGATTGGTGTGCCCATCAAGTCGTCCAACTCGGTTGATGGCTGGGACTCCATCCTCTCCATTTTGCAAATGCCGTCGGGCGTTCCGGTGGCTACGGTGGCGCTCAACGGTGCCCGCAACGCCGCCATTCTTGCGGCGCAAATCATTGGCACCGGCGAGCCTGAAGTGCTGCAAAAAATCATTCGCTTCAAGGCTGACATGCGCGAAAAAGTGAGGCTGGCCAACGAAGCGCTGCAGAAACAAATCACAACCCAACATAAAAAAATCGTATGAACGTTACAGGTAGCGAAGCCTTACTGCTGTCGCTGATTGAGGAAGGCGTGGACACGCTGTTTGGCTATCCGGGAGGGCAAATCATCCACCTCTACGATAAGCTCTACGGCTACTCGCATCGGCTGCGCCACATTCTTGTGCGCCACGAGCAGGGCGCCATTCACGCCGCGCAGGGCTACTCCCGCGTGAGCGGAAACACAGGCGTGGTGCTGGCCACAAGCGGCCCAGGCGCCACCAACATCATCACCGGACTGGCCGACGCCATGATCGATTCCACCCCGCTGGTGTGCATCGTAGGGCAGGTGGGCACGGCGCTGCTGGGCACCGATGCCTTTCAGGAAACCGACTTCATCGGCATGTCCATGCCCATCACCAAGTGGAACTACCAGCTCACGCGAGCCGATGAGGTGGCAGGCGTGGTGGCCAAAGCTTTTTACATCGCGGGCAGCGGACGGCCAGGTCCTGTGGTGCTCGATTTCACGAAGGTTGCGCAGATGGGCGAGTGCGAATTTGCCTACAAAAAATGCACCCACATTCGCAGCTACACGCCCGCGCCGAACGTTAGCCAGAGCGAGCTGGCGGCGGCAGCCAAGCTCATCGGCGAGGCCAAAAAACCTTTCGCGCTGGTGGGGCACGGAGTGGAGCTGGCGCAGGCCGAGCAGGAGCTGCTGGCGCTTGTCGAAAAGGCCGACATCCCCTTCGGCTGGACGCTCATGGGCAAGAGCGTTGCGCCCGCCACGCACCCGCTCAACGTGGGCATGCTCGGCATGCACGGCGCCAGCGCAGCCAACAAAAAAACCAACGAGTGCGACGTGCTCATCGCCGTAGGCATGCGCTTTAGCGACCGCGTAACGAGCGACGTGAAGGCCTACGCGAGGCAGGCAAAAATCGTGCACCTCGAAATCGACAAGTCCGAAATCAACAAAAATGTGAAGGTGGATTTGCAGCTGCACGCCGACCTGAAGCAAAGCCTGCCGCTGCTTACGCAGGCCATTGCACCTGCCAAACATGCGGAGTGGGTGGCCTCATTCAGGCCTTTACTCGACGAGGATTATCGGCGCGTATCGCAGCCCCAGCTGCAGCCTGCAAGCGGCAGCCCCATTACGATGGGCGAGGCCATACACGCCGTGAGCGAGCAGTGCAGGGGCAACGCCATTCTCGTTACCGACGTGGGTCAGCAGCAGATGATGGCGGCGCGATACTTTGACGTGTGCCAGCCGCGCTCGGTGGTTACCTCGGGCGGCTTAGGCACGATGGGCTTCGGGCTGCCCGCCGCCATTGGCGCCAAAGTGGCCGCACCGCAGCGCGACGTGGTGCTTTTTGTGGGCGACGGCGGCATACAGATGACCATTCAGGAGCTCGGAACGATAATGCAGGACAGCGTTGGCGTAAAAATTGTGGTGCTCAACAACGGCTTCCTCGGCATGGTGCGCCAGTGGCAGGAGCTGTTCTACGGCAAGCGCTATTCGGCCACGCCGCTGTGCAATCCCGACTTCGTAAAAATCGGCGAGGCCTACAGCATCCGCAGCTTGCGCGTCGCCGAGCGCAAAAAATTGGCCGCTGCCGTAAGCGAAATGCTTACGCACAGCGGCGCGTTTTTGCTCGAAGTTGTGGTTCAACCAGAGGACAACGTTTTCCCAATGATTCCGGGTGGCGCATCCCTCGATAACATCCGGTTCGAGTAGGCCGGATGCGAGGCGCTTACTGCTGGCCGTGGCACTCGGCGCTGTCGGTAGCAACAGCACCGCTGTCGGCGGCAGGCTTGTGGGCGCATCCACCTTCTTTCTTGCAGCATTCGGCAAGGGAAACCGAAGTCGCAGCCACGTAGTAGCTGCCGTCCTCGTCCTTCACCACCGAACCAGCCAACTCCACGCACTTGCCCACTAAGCTGGGGCAAACGCTTACGGTGTCGGCCAATTTGGCCACAATCGTTTTGGTTGAATCTTCGCCTACGACGATAACGTAGTGTACGCTGTCGTTGACTTCAACCAGCTTGGCGGCGACTTTAATGTCCTTGCCGACAAACTCCGCGGGGGTTGCAATCACACTGTTGATGCTGTCTCCCGCATTTTGCTTTACGCCGGTAGTGCTACAAGCAGCAACCAGCGCAGCCATTGAAATAAATAGTACCTTTCTCATTTTGTTGTTGAAAAATAGTTTGAAATGAATATTGAGCGCAAAGGTAGTTCGATTTGTCGGATAATATTCATCAAAATCATATTTTAGTGAAATTTAATAGGTTTTCGTTACCTGCCTCATTGCCAAAGCAGGCCTGCGATGCCAAAAGATGCGTAAACGATGCTCGCAAAACCGTTGGTGGTGGAAAAAGCAAGGTTGATGCGGCTGATGTCGCGCACGCTGAGAATGGCGTGCTGGTAGGCGATGCAGAGGGCGAAAATGGCGGTGCCGATTTGGCACAAAATGTTGTTCATCGCGCTCATGCTGATGACCACTGCCACCGCTACGCAGGCCGCGTGCGCTATCGCCGAAAGCCACAGTGCGCCTCGCCTGCCGAGGGCTGCGGGCAGGGAGTGAAGGCGCTCGCTGCGGTCAAAATTTTCGTCGGGCAAGGCGTAGAGCACATCGAAGCCGCCGCACCACAGCAGCACCACTGCCGACAGCAGCATGGGCGCAAGCGCAAGCCTGCCGCTCACCGCAAGGTAGGCAGCTGTGGGCGCAATGGCCAAGCCAAGTCCCAGCACAAAGTGGCACCACGCCGTGAACCGCTTGGTGTAGCTGTAGCCCAGCACCACCGCCAGCGCCACCGGCGACAGCGCCATGCATAGCGGGTTGATGAAAATGGTGGTGAGCACAAACAGCGCAGCGTTGGCCGCACAGAACGCAAGCGCGTGTTGGGGTTGGATGATGCCGCGCGGAATTTCGCGCTGCGCGGTGCGCGGGTTGTGCGCGTCGAAGTGGCGGTCGGCGTAGCGGTTGAAGCTCATCGCCGCGTTGCGCGCAAAAAACATGCACAGCACCACCTCGAGCAGCAGCCAGGCATCGAAGCCTGTGCCCGTGTCGCGTACTGCCATAAAAAATCCGAGCAGCGCAAACGGCAGCGCAAACACCGTGTGGCTGATTTTGACGAGGGATGCGAAGTGCTTGACGTAGCTCATTCTTTCGGAAAATTTATCACCCTCACCTCGTCCACCAGCAGCACGCTGCCCACCTTGCCGGCGTAGTAGATGGTGGGAGGGTTGCCGCGCAGCGCAGCGCCCACGCTGCTTGAGGCGAACACCACAGCGAGCTTGTAGCGGTGTTTTTCGAAGTCAACTATCACGCCGTCGCGGTACTTGAAGTCGAGGTGGAACTCGTGGAAGCCGCTGCCTGCGGTGGTTGAGCCGTCGGGCAATTCGGCGCGCGCCACCACGTAGGGCGAGCTGCCGATGTCGTAGGCGGTGAGGATTACCTCGCTGCCGTTGTCGGCATCGGCGCGGTAGAACACGGCGTAGATGGCGCACGAGTCGGGGCGGGTGATGAGCGTGGTGTGTTCGTTGTACATTCCGCTGCCCTGCGTGTAGCTGTAGTACCCGTGCAGGCTGTGCGGCTTGCGACTCGTGGAGCGCCCAAATTCAGTGGCCTTGAGCGGGTCGAGCACGCTTTTGGTGTTGAAGTTGCCCAAGAAAAAATTGCCCGACCACACCGGCAC
>JAITOI010000057.1 GCA_031289995.1 Prevotellaceae bacterium
CAAGCAATTTTTTGTTTTGGGAGAGGTTTGCGCTCGGAGCGCAAACATTTTTTTGTTTTGGGAGAGGTTTGCGCTCGGAGCGCAAGCGCAAGCATTGGGCATCGCGAGTAGCCGCTCCACTGGCTGATTTGGAGAGGCAGCAGCGGCGATATTTTTGCTGTGGCAGGGTCGAAAATTTAGGGTGTTCATGGCGCTCGTAACGATTTTTCAGGCTTGCAATTTTTGCTGATTTTTAGGCGGCAAAGGTATTAAAAAAAATCTAATTGCAACACGCTTAAAAAAAATTTTTTGGCAAATGCAACATTTTTTTTTGGCTAAACCTTATTCTTTGCTGCGCTTGCCCTTGTCCAGCTAAGGAATGGCGGGCGTTTTCGCAAAAAAAATTTTGCTACCTTTGCACCCCCAAAATTAGAAATCAGACATCAGAAATGAACTACAACCGCTACCTCGTTACCGCCGCATTGCCCTACGCCAATGGCCCCGTGCACATTGGCCACCTGGCGGGCGTGTATGTGCCCTCCGACATCTACGTGCGCTACCTGCGCTTGCGCGGGCGCGATGTGCTCTTCATCGGAGGCTCCGACGAGCACGGCGTGCCCATCACCATCAAGGCCCGGAAAGAAGGCTGCACGCCGCAGCAGGTGGTCGATACCTTCCACGCCATCATCAAAAAATCGTTCGAAGATTTTGGAATTTCGTTTGATATTTACTCGCGCACAACCTCGAAAATTCACCACCAAACAGCGGCCGATTTTTTCAAAAAATTGTACGACGGCGGCAAGCTGGTGGAGAAATCCAGCGAGCAGTACTACGACGAGGAAGCTCACCAGTTCCTTGCCGACCGTTACATTACGGGCACCTGTCCCCACTGCGGGAGCGAAAATGCGTACGGCGACCAGTGCGAAAAATGCGGCTCCACGCTTAGCCCCACCGAGCTCATCAACCCGCACTCGGCCATCAGCGGCAGCCAGCTCGTGATGCGCGAAACCTCGCACTGGTACTTGCCCCTCGACCGCTACGAGAGCTGGCTGCGCGAGTGGATTCTCGGCGGGCACAAGGAGTGGAAGGCCAACGTTTACGGGCAGTGCAAGTCCTGGCTCGACCTCGGACTTCAGCCCCGCGCCGTGAGCCGCGACCTCGACTGGGGCGTGAAAATTCCGCTGCCCAGCGCCGAAGGAAAGGTGCTCTACGTGTGGTTTGACGCGCCCATTGGCTACATCTCGAACACCATCGAGCTGCGCCCAAACGACTGGCAAAAGTATTGGAAAAGCGAGGACACCAAGATGGTGCACTTCATCGGCAAGGACAACATCGTGTTCCATTGCATCGTGTTTCCCGCCATGCTGCAGGCGCACGGCGAGGGCTACATCCTGCCCGACAACGTGCCGGCCAACGAGTTTTTGAACCTCGAAGACAACAAAATTTCCACCACGCAAAACTGGGCGGTGTGGCTGCACGAGTACCTGCAAGACTTTCCGAACAAGCAAGACGTGCTGCGCTACGTGCTCTGCGCCAACGCGCCCGAAACGAAGGACAACAACTTCACCTGGCGCGATTTTCAGGAGCGCAACAACAGCGAGCTGGTCGCCATTTTCGGCAACTTTGTGAACCGCACAATGGTGCTCACGCAAAAATATTTTGGCGGCAAAACGCCCGCGCCCGGAACGCTCCAAAGCCTTGACAGCGCTACGCTGCGCGAGATGCAGGAGCTGAAGCCGAAGGTGGAGGACAACCTCGAAAACTACCGCTTCCGCGAGGCGCTCAAGGAGGCCATGAACCTCGCGCGATTGGGCAACAAGTACCTCGCCGATGCCGAGCCTTGGAAGGTGATAAAAACCGACGAGGAGCGCGTGAAAACTATCCTCAACGTGGCGCTGCAAATCTCGGCCAGCCTTGCCGTCGCGATGCAGCCGTTCATGCCCTTCACGGCGAAAAAGCTGGGCGCGATGCTGAACCTCGATGAGGGGCAGCTCAGCTGGGATAACCTTGGCAGCAGCGCTCTTGTGCCGGCAGGACATCAGCTGGGCGAACCCGCGCTGCTCTTCGAAAAAATCGAGGACGAACCCATCGACGCGCAGATAAAAAGGCTCGACGAAATCAAGAAGCAGAACGCCGCGCGAAGCGCAAAAACCGAGCCGCAGAAAGACCTGTGCACCTTCGACGACTTCCAAAAAATGGACATCCGCGTGGTGCAGGTGCTCGAAGCCGAGCGCGTGCCCAAGAGCAAAAAGCTCATCAAAATGAAGGTGGACACAGGGCTTGACCAGCGCACGGTGCTGAGCGGCGTGGCCGAATACATCGAGCCGCACGAGCTGGTGGGCAAGCAGGTGTGCATGCTCATCAACCTTGCGCCGCGCCCCATCATGGGCATCGCATCGCAGGGCATGATACTCTACGCCGAAGATTTTGACGGCCGCCTCCGCCTCGTGCAGCCCGCTGTGGGCGTGCGAAACGGAGGAGGAGTGAGGTAAGAAAAAACATCATACGAAGCAAAAAAACAACAACACGTATGCAAGATTTTGCGCCACCACAGTATTGGGTAGATAGCTACAAGGTGTACTCCTACCACACCGACGCACAGCAGCAGCTGAGCCTTACGGCCATGCTGCATTTTCTGCAGGAAACGGCCTACAACCACGCATCGGCAAACGGTTTTGGCTACGAAGATTTGAGCCGCAGCGGGCTGTTTTGGGTGCTGTCGCGCGTTACGCTGCGCGTGCTGCGCTACCCAAAATGGAACGAGGAGCTGAGGCTGCGCACGTGGTCGAAGCAGCCGTCGGCGCTGACCGGCAACCGCGACTTTGAGCTGCTCGACGCGCAGGGCAACACCATTGCGGCGGCCACCACGATGTGGCTAATGCTCGACGCGGTAACGCATCGCCCGCAGCGCGTGTCCCGCTTTGGCACAGACTTTCCGCACGTGCTCGACCGCCACGCCATTGCCGAAACGCCCGAAAAAATTCCCGCCCTCTCGCCCGATTTCACCTCCGCTCCGCACGACATTGCGCCCAGCGACATCGACCTCAACGGCCACGTGAACAACGCCTGCTACGTGCGGTGGGTGCTCGACTGCGTGCCGCCGAGCGTGGTGGCTGACGGGAAAAATATTGCGCAAATCGAGGTGAACTTTTTGCAGGAATCGCACGCCGGTCAGCGCTACGTCATCGCTACGCAGGCCAACGCCGGCAACGCTTTTTCCGCCAACGTTACCCGCTGCGACGACGGCAAAGAGCTGATACGAATGCGGGCGACACAGATTTAAGATTTGAAGATTTGAGATTTGAAGATTTGAGATTTATCAGCAAAACAAAATGAGTATCGTAGCCATAATCGGTCGCCCAAACGTGGGCAAGAGCACCCTGTTTAACCGCTTGGTGGGCGGGCGCAAAGCCATTGTTGATGAGCAGTCGGGCGTTACGCGCGACCGCCACTACGGCAAGAGCGACTGGAACGGAAAAACGTTTTCGGTGGTCGATACCGGCGGCTATGCCGTTGGCTCGGACGACGTGTTCGAGGAGGCCATTCGCCAGCAGGTGGTCGCCGCCATCAACGAGGCCGACGTGGTGCTTTTTATGGTGGACGTAACCACCGGCATCACCGACTACGACAGCGTTGTAGCCCAGCTGCTGCGCCGCGCGAAGAAGAAGTCGCTGGTGGTGGTGAACAAGGTGGACAACAACAACCGCGTGTACGACTCGCACGAATTTTACAAGCTGGGGCTGGGCGAACCCTACTGCGTGTGCTCGATGAGCGGCAGCGGCACGGGCGAAATCCTCGACGAGGTGGTGAAATTTTTGCCCGAAGGCGAGGTCGAAAACGACGACAATATTCCCCGCATCGCCATCGTGGGCAAGCCCAACGTGGGCAAGTCGTCCATCACCAACGCCTTTCTGGGCGAGGAGCGCAACATCGTTACGCCGGTGGCAGGCACCACGCGCGACGCAGTGCTGGCGCGGTATAGCAAGTACGGCCACGACTTCTACCTCGTGGACACCGCAGGCCTGCGCAAGAAAAATAAGGTGTGCGAAGACCTCGAATTTTACTCCGTGATGCGCGCCATTCGCGCCATCGAAAGCAGCGACGTGTGCATCCTGATGGTTGAGGCCACGCAGGGCATCGAGGCGCAAGACCTCAGCATCTTTAGCCTCATTGTCCGCAACAACAAGGGCTGCGTGGTGGTGGTCAACAAGTGGGACTTGGTGGAGAAAGACAACAACACGATGCGCGACTACCGCAGCATCATCGAGCAGCGCCTGGCGCCGTTTTCCGACGTGCCCATCATCTTCACCTCTGCCCTCCACAAGCAGCGCATTATGGACGTGATTGAGGCCGCTGCCCGCGTGTACGAAAACCGCCGCAGGCGCATCCCCACCGCCAAGCTCAACGAGCTGATGCAGCCTGTGATTGAGGCCTACCCGCCGCCCGCGCTCAAGGGCAAGTACATCCACATTAAGTACGTCACGCAGCTGGTTACGCCCTCGCCCTGCTTCGCGTTTTTTTGCAACCTGCCGCAGTACATCAAAGAGTCGTACAAGCGCTACCTCGAGAATAAGCTGCGCGAAAATTTCGACTTTTGCGGCGTGCCCATCCACATCTACATGCGGCAAAAATAAGCTGAAACCTGCCACCTGAAATCCGAAATATGAAAGCACCAATTTTCTTCACCATTGCGCTCGCCGCGCCGCTAATGCTGGCTGGCCAGAGCGCCAAGATGAGCAACCTGCTCGAGAAGCGAGGCGTAACGCAGCGCCAGCTCAGCAAGGTCGAAGCCGAGCAGCGGTCGGCCGACAGCCTCCTCAGCCGCAGCAGCAGCCTTGACAAGGAAAGCCGCTTCGAAAAAGAGGGCGTGCTCACCGAAAAAGCGAAGCTCGAAAAGCGCGTGGCCGAAGCCGAAAAGTTAGGCCGCCACAAGAAGACCGACATCTACAACGCCTACAACGACGACCTGAAAGTGCTGCAGGAGCGCGAGAGCATTGCGAAGCAAAAAATGGACGAGTCGGAGCGCTGCTACAAGCATGGCAAGGAGCGCCGCGCGAAAGCCAAAAAAGCCGTGAAGGACGCCACCTCCAAGCTCAAAAGCATCGACAAGGACATTGCCAAGCTCGAAAAAACGGAGGCCGAAAAAGCCGCCCGAAACGCCTCCATGGAATGAACTTCGTAGGCATCATTCCGGCACGATTTGCCTCCACGCGATTCCCTGGCAAACCCCTTGCTGACATTGGCGGCAAGCCAATGGTGCAGCGCGTTTACGAGCAGGCGCTGCAGGTGTTCGACCACGTTGTGGTGGCCACCGATGACGAGCGCATTGCCCGCGCCGTGCAGCAGTTTGGCGGCTGCGTGGCCATGACCTCAACCCAGCATCGCACCGGCACCGACCGTTGCGCCGAGGCCATCGACATCGTCGAGAACGAGCAGCAGCAACGCTTCGACGTGGTGGTCAACGTTCAGGGCGACGAGCCATTCATCGCGCCCATGCAGCTATCCCAGCTCAAAGATTGCTTCGCCGACGAGGACGTTCAGCTGGCCACGCTGGTCAAAGTTTTTGGTCGCGACGAAGACATCTTTTCGCCCAACAGCCCCAAGGTGGCGGTGGGCGTTGACGGCTATGCGCTTTACTTCAGCCGCTCGGCCATTCCCTTTTTGCGCGGACGCGAGCGCGAGCAGTGGTCTGACGCGCATCCCTTCTACAAGCACGTCGGCCTGTACGCCTACCGCACCAGCGTGTTGCGCCGCCTTGCCTGCCTGCCGCAAACCCCGCTGGAGCTGGCCGAGAGCCTCGAGCAGCTCCGCTGGATTGAGCACGGCTACCGC
>JAITOI010000118.1 GCA_031289995.1 Prevotellaceae bacterium
CGGCCAAGTCCATACCTTTCCACCCAAAAGGTACGGACTTTGCGACGGCCAAGTCCATACCTTTTTTCCGACAAGGATAAAACTTGTTTCTTCTAATATGAATTAGTGCATGGCGCACGGGTGTAGCTTGTGCTCCGAAGGAAGCCTCTGCTCCGTGCGCAAGACCGCACACGCATCGCTGGCTACTAAGATAGCGTTCAATAAATAATTTGCGCAAACATACAAAATGTGTATGAAGTTGCAAAAAAATTATCTTTCATCTTTCATCTTCGTTCAACGTGTTTTTTACCACATAAACAGCAACGCAAACGCAGGCGTACATTAGCTTTGAGCGATGTTCATACGCTGCTTTTTCGGTTGCTATTCGGCTGCAAAGTTACAACAAAAATTCGGAACTGCAATACGCTGGGGTAAAAAAACTGCAACAACCATTCCCCAAAAAAACACTATCTTTGCACCCACAAACAAAAAACACCATCATAACCCTCCATGAAAAAATACCTCCTCCCCTTGTCCTGCCTCGCCCTCAGCCCCCTCATGGCGTCCGCGCAGTCGTACCAAAAAACCGACAACGGCATCACCGCCACCGCGCAGTCGATGGACGTGCAAATTCAATTCTTCACGCCCTCAATGGTGCGCGTGCTCAAGTCGCCGCAGGGGCGCGCGTTCGCGAAGGAGAGCCTGTCGGTGGTCAAAGCGCCCGACGCGGTGAGCCTGCGCGTGGCGCAAAACGGCGACGTGGTGAGCCTCACCAGCTCTGCGCTGCGCGTCGACTTCAACGCCAAAACAGCTCGCGTTTCCTACCTCGATTTGGCGGGCAACGTGCTGCTCACCGAGAAGGATTACGGCACCCAGTTCACGCCGTTTAGCGACGCCGGAAACAAGACCTTCACCGTGCGGCAGGCGTTTTTGCTCGAGCCCGACGAGGTCGTTTACGGCCTCGGCCAGCAGCAGGTCGACAGCCTCAGCCAGCGCAGCACCCGCGTTTACATGCGCCAGCGATACCTGCTCGCCTCCGTGCCCATCCTGCACTCCGCAAAGGGTTACGCCATTTTTTGGGACAGCTACTCGCCCACCACCTACACCGACAACCCGCAGGAAATGTCGCTCGAATCGGAGGTGGCCGACTGCGCCGACTACTACTTCATGTACGGCAAAACCGGCGACGGCGTCATCGCCTGCATCCGTGAGCTGACGGGCGATGCGCCCATGTTCCCGCTCTGGACTTTCGGCTTCTGGCAGTCGCGCGAGCGCTACAAAACGCAGCAGGAGCTCACCGACGTGGTGGACACCTATCGCAAGCTGGGCGTGCCCTTAGACGGCATCGTGCAGGACTGGCAGTACTGGGGCAGCGACAGCGCGTGGAACGCCATGCAGTTCCTCAACCCCGGATTTCCCGACCCGCAGGCCATGGTTGACCACGTGCACCGGCAAAACGCGCACCTCATGATTTCCGTGTGGGCCTCGTTTGGGCCGCACACCGAGCAGTACAAAATCATGCGCGAAAAAAACATGCTGCTCCCCTTCGACACCTGGCCCCTCAACGCCGGCGTGCACCCCTACGACGCCTACAGCAGCGAGGCTCGCGACATCTACTGGGACTTTTTGAATCGCGGATTATTCTCGAAAAAAGTGGATGCATGGTGGCTCGATTCCACCGAACCCGACCACCACAACCTCCAAGAATCTGACTTCGATTTGCCCACCGCGATGGGCACGTATCGCAGCGTGGTCAACGCTTTCCCGCTGCTCACCAACAAGGGCGTATACGAGCATCAGCGCGCCGCAACCTCCGCGCAGCGCGTCTACCTGCTCACCCGCTGCGCCTTCGCCGGGCAGCAGCGCTACGCCGCCAACACCTGGTCGGGCGACGTGAGCTGCACCTGGCAATCGCTGCGCCAGCAAGTCCCCACGGGGCTTAACTTTTCGCTCACCGGCATCCCCTACTGGAACTCCGACATCGGCGGATTCTTTTGCTGGGACTACGATGGCGGCGTTACCAACAAGGCCTACCACGAGCTCTACATCCGCTGGTTCCAGCTCGCCACCTTCACGCCCATGCAGCGCAGCCACGGCAGCGGAGCGAAAAAAGAAATCTACAACCTCGGCAAAAAGGGAGACTGGGTCTACGATTGCGAGGAAAAATACATCCACCTGCGCTACCGCCTCCTGCCCTACCTCTACGCCACGGCATGGGACGTAACCCGCAACGCCGGCACGTTTCTGCGCGCCCTGTTCATGGACTTCAACAGCGACGCAAAGGCGCGCACCATCGGCAGCGAGTACCTGTTTGGTAGGTCGTTTTTGGTGGCGCCCGTTACCGACCCGATGTACGTTTCGGGCGAGGGCAAAAAGTGGAGCAACCCGAAGGAAGACTTCAGCCGCATCAAGCCGCAAGCCGTTTACCTGCCTAAAGGCGCACGCTGGTTCGACTTCTGGACAGGGCAAATTTTCGAGGGCGGACAGACCATCAACCGAGACGCGCCGATTGACCTCATCCCGCTCTACGTAAGGGCTGGCGCAATCATTCCTTGGGGGCCAAAAGTGCAGTACGCCACCGAAAAAAGCTGGGACAACCTCGAAGTCCGCATCTACGCCGGCGCCGACGGTGAGTTCGTGCTGTACGAAGACGAAAACGACGGCTACGCCTACGAAAGCGGCGCATTCGCCACCATCCGTTTCGCGTGGAACGACGCCCAAAAAACGCTAACCATCGACGACCGAAAGGGCAGCTTTGCGGGCATGTTAACCTCGCGCCAATTCAGGCTGGTATTGGTTTCGCCAGGCAACGGCACGGGGGTGGATGCTGCTGCTAAAGCTGATAAAACCGTTGCGTATAGCGGGAAAAAATCGGTCATAAAATTCTAACGCGGGGCGATTGTAATAAAATTATTTGTACCTTTGCAGCCAAAAAATCAGAGCTATGGCGAACGAAATTTTAGTATCCACAATCGAGCAGCAGGTGAAAACCTACCTCGCCTATTTTGCCGCACATCCAAACGGCGAAGAAATTCAGTATCGCACTTCGTTTGAAACGCTGTTTAATGGCTTGCTGCTCCCTTTCACCAACAAAACTTCTATCGTGCAGGAAGACCGCCGCAGCGGTATTGATGTGGATGGTACGCCCGATTTTTTTGTGTATAAAAACTACGGGACAA
The DNA here is from genome assembly GCA_031289995.1 of Prevotellaceae bacterium. The sequence continues at coordinate 3,159 of JAITOI010000118.1, forward strand.
CCGCTGAAGCGCGTCATGCCACGCCCCTACAATCGTTGGTGGGCTTTATTGAGTGTAAAAAGCCGTCATACAATCTCGAAAAATTGATTGGCAGCGAGCAGATAAAAAAATACTCCAAAACCTGCGAAAACATAATCATTACCAACTACCTCAGGTTTATCCTTTTGCAGGGAGGCAAAAAAATACACGATATTACGCTTGCCGACGATACTAACAATGCTAACAATGCTAACAAGGGGATTAATCCCCTTGTCATACAGAAATTTGAAAATCTTCTGCGCGATTTTTATCTCTACGATTT
>JAITOI010000185.1 GCA_031289995.1 Prevotellaceae bacterium
ACCTTAGAGGGAGAAAAAATCGCCCTGCAAGCCGATAAAACCTTGCTACAAGGCCAACTCGCCACGGCAAACAGCGCCATCAGCACCTTGGAAGGAGAAAAAAGCGCCCTGCAAGCAGATAAAACATTCTTGCAAGGTCAGCTGACCACCTTGAACACCACCATAAGCACCCTACAAGACGAAAAGAGCGCCTTGCAATCTACCACCACGCAGCAGGCAGCCCGTATAACCGAGCTGGAGGCCTTGCTGGCGCAATGCAACGGTAAGCCTACTGCCATCGGGACAAAAAGCCTTTCGCCCCTGCAAGTTTACCCCAATCCCGTTACCAACGAGCAGCTGGTAGTGAGCAACGAGCAGCTGGTGGCAGGGGATAAAATTGAAGTCTATTCGCTCAGCGGCGCATTGCTGAAAACCTTTGCCGCAGCGGGTGCAACGAGCACCGTTGATGTGTCGGCATTGCCTACCGGGACTTACTTTGTGAAGGCTGGGAATGCGGTGGCGAAGGTGGTGAAGCAGTAACCAACGAATAGGTATTTGTATTGTAGAGACGTGGCGTGCCGCGTCTCTTTTTTTGTTTTTGTATGGAATTAAATTCCTATTTTCGGAAACCTCATTTCAACCTAATTTTTCTAACAAAACAACCCCAGCAACCAACAATATTTTCTGTAACGTGACAGATAAATTTATCAAGGCGATAAATAAATTTATCAAGGCAATAAGTAAATTTATCAAGGCGATAAGTAAATTTATTAAGGCGATAGGTAAATTTATCAAGGCGATAAATTTACTTATCAAGGTAATAAATTTTCCTCTCACATTACAGAAATTTTTGGCACAAGCTACATCTATGTTTTTGCCGATTATCAACCCAAAATTAGGTTATACCATTTTTTTGTCTCCTTCCATACAAAAAACGGTGTACCAAAAATTTGAAATCTTTTCCTACCTTTGCCCCGCAATTTTTAAATCATCAAATCATCAAATCATCAAATCAAAAAAACATGACCCGCATCCTCACATTCCTCATCGCTCTTTCGAGCGTCTACGCCGCCTCCGCGCACAGCGAGGCGCGCCTGCTCCGCTTCCCTGCCATTCACGGCAGCCAGCTGGTATTTTCGTATGCAGGCGACTTGTACACCGTGCCCGCCCAGGGCGGTGTTGCCCGCAAGCTCACCAACGACGGCGGCTACGAAATGTTTCCCCGATTTTCGCCCGACGGCAAAAACATTGCCTTCACCGCGCAGTACGATGGCAACACCGAGGTCTACCTCATGCCTGCCGCTGGCGGCGAGCCGAAGCGCCTCACCCACACCGCCACGCTGGGGCGCGACGACATCTCCGACCGCATGGGGCCAAACAACATCACCCTCGCATGGCGCGACAACGAGCACGTGGTCTACCGCTCGCGCGGCGCCTCCTTCAACAGCTTCAAGGGCAAGCTCTACCTCGCCTCCGTGAAGGGCGAGCTGTCCGAAGAGCTGCCCCTGCCGGTGGGCGGATTTTGCTCCTACTCGCCCGACAAGTCAATGCTGGCCTACAACCGCGTCTTCCGCGAGTTCCGCACGTGGAAGTACTACAAGGGCGGAATGGCCGATGAAATCTGGGTTTACGACTTCGCCGCAAAGACCGTCGAAAAAATTACCGACAACCCCAACCAAGACATTTGCCCGATGTGGATAGGCAACGAAATCTACTACATCTCCGACCGCGACCGCACCATGAACCTCTTTTGCTACAACACCGCAACCAAGCAAACACAACGGGTGACGGACTTTGCCGACTACGACATAAAGTTTCCCAGCCTGGGCAACGACGCCATCGTTTTCGAAAATGGCGGCTACATTTACCGCTTCGATGTGGCCACAAAGAAGTCCGAAAAAATTACCATCTACATCGACGATGACCTGCTGGGCGGCCGCACGCGCTTGCTCAATGCGGCGCAAAAAATCAACAGCGTCAGCGTGTCGCCCGACGGCAATCGCTTGCTGGTAAACGCCCGCGGCGATGTGTACACCGTGCCCGCCAAGTCGGGCATCACGCGCAACCTCACCGAAACCTCCGGCGTGCACGAGCGCGAGCCAGCCTGGTCGCCCGATGGCAGGTGGGTGGCCTACCTCTCCGACGCCTCCGGCGAAGACGAAATTTACATCCGCAGCCATGATGGTTTGCAGCCGCCAATCCAAGTAACCACGGGCGGCGACACCTACAAGTACGGCTTCGATTGGTCGCCCGACAGCAAAAAAATTCTGTGGAGCGACCGCCTGCAACGCCTGCGCTACCTGGACATCGACAGCAAAAAAATCACGGAGGTCGAGCAGTCGCCGATAGGCGAAATTCGCAGCTTCTGCTGGTCGCCCAACAGCCGCTGGATTGCCTACTCGCTGCCGCGATTCAACACCACCACCGTGGTGCTCATCTACGGCCTGGACGACGGGCAAAAGCACGTGGCCACCGACGAGTGGTTCGACTCCTACAACCCCACGTTCAGCGCCGACGGCAAGTACCTCTTCTTCGCGTCGGCACGCACCTTCAACCCCACCTACAGCCACACCGAGTGGAACCACGTGTACGGCGCGATGAACAAGCTCTACTTCGTGCCCCTCAAAAAATCTACGCCCTCGCCCTTCGCCTACGTCAACAACGAGGTAACGCCCAAGGCCGATAGCGCAGCAAAAAAACCGGAGGCGAAAAAGGACGAGAAAAAAGACGAGAAAAAAGCTGCGCCGAAAATCGACATCGACTTCGACGGAATACAGCTGCGCTCGCTCGAGCTGAACGCGCCCGCCGCCCGCTACGGCAACGTTTTCAGCACCGACGACAACGTGTACTACAATCGCGACGGCAACCTCTACCTCTTCGACCTCAAGAAAAATAAGGAGACCGAATTGGGCAGCTGCTCCCTCGTGTCGGTTACGCCCGACGGCAAAAAAGCCTTGCTGCGCAACGCCTCCGGCGACTACGCCGTGCTCGACCTGCCCAAGGCGAAGCCGAGCTTCGACGAAACGGTGAGCCTCGCCGACGTCAAAGCTGTGGTCGATTTGCGCGCCGAGTGGAACCAAATTTACCACGAGTGCTGGCGCCAGATGCGCGACTTTTTCTACGACCCAAATATGCACGGCGTAGACTGGAAAAAAATCCGCGACAAGTACGCGCCGCTTGTGCCGCACGTCAACAACCGCAACGATTTGAACTACATCATCGGCGAAATGATTGGCGAGCTGAGCTGCGGTCACGCCTACATTGCTGGCGGCGACAAAATCGCGCCGCGCCGCATCAGCACAGGGCTTCTGGGCGCTCAGCTGAGCCGCGACGCATCGGGATTTTACCGCATCGACAAAATTTTGCAGGGCCGAAATTGGTCGTCATCGCTGCGCTCGCCCCTCACCGAAGCTGGCGTGGATGCTACGGTTGGCGACTTCATTACGCACGTCAACGGCAAGCCCACATCGGAGCTGAGCAGCTTCTACATCGCCCTTCTCGACAAGGCCGACAGGCAGGTGGAGCTAACGCTCAACGCCAAGCCCACAGCCGCCGGAGGGCGCAAGGTAATCGTGAAGCCCATTGCCGACGAATCGGAGCTCTACTACTTCGATTGGGTGCAGGCCAACATCGACAAGGTGAGCAAGGCCACCAACGGGCAGGTGGGCTACATCCACATCCCCGATATGAGCGTAGCAGGACTCAACGAATTTGCAAAATACTACTACCCCCAGCTCAACAAAAAAGCCCTCATCATCGACGACCGCGGCAACGGTGGCGGCAACGTTTCGACCATGATTATCGAGCGCTTGCGCCGCGAGCTGGCGTTGATGACAGCGCCCCGCAACATGCAGCCGAACTCCAAGCCCGACGGGCTTTTCATAGGGCCAAAAATCCTGCTGCTCGACAGCTATTCGGCCTCCGACGGCGACTTGTTTCCCTACCAATTCAAGTTCTACCAGCTGGGCAAAATTGTGGGCGTGCGCTCGTGGGGCGGCGTGGTGGGCATTCGCGGCACGCTACCACTCATCGACGGCGGCCTGCTCAACCGTCCCGAATTTGCCCACTACGACGCGCAGGGCAAACAGTTCGTCATCGAGGGCTACGGCGTTGACCCCGACTACGTGGTCGACAACGACCCCGCCAAAGAGTACGCCGGCATTGACGAGCAGCTCAGCAAAGCCATTGACCTCATCCTCGACGACCTGAAAACCCAATCCGGCGCTTACCCCGCACGGCCGCCCTATCCCGACAAGTCGAAGTAGATTTGCGGTGCAACAAAGGCGCAAAAAAAAGCGCAAAAAAAGAGAAGGGGAAGACAAAAATTTGTCTTCCCCTTCTCCCCTTTTTCAACCATTCATGAAAAATTTTCATTCTTGCACCACGTCAAACTCAATCTTCACCCTCACATCGCGGTGTAGCTTGATTTCGGCGCTGTACTTGCCCAGCTCTTTGATTTGCTCGCTGGAAAGAATCACCTGCTTGCGGTCAATGTCGAAGCCTTGTACCTTCAAGGCCTCGGCAATTTGGATGGTGTTCACCGAGCCAAAAATTTTGCCTGTCGTGCTGGCCTTGGCGCCAATGGTGAGGCACAAGCCGTCCAACCGTGAGGCCAATGTTGCCGCATCGGTCTTGATTTTTTCGAGCTTGTGTGCCCGCTGCCGTTGGTTTTCGGCATGCACTTTTTTTGCCGACTCGGTGGCAATAATGGCGTAGCCTTGTGGTATCAGGTAGTTGTTGGCGTAACCGTTTTTCACCTTTACCAGGTCGTCCTTGCTGCCCAATTTGGCAACATCTTGCGTTAGTATGATTTCCATTTTTTTTGTTTCCTCCTTTTCGTGAAAAAAAAGTTACTTCATCAAATCTGCAACGTACGGCAGCAGCGCCAAGTGGCGTGCGCGCTTCACGGCCTGCGACACCTTGCGCTGAAACTTGAGCGAGGTGCCCGTAATGCGGCGAGGCAGCAAGCGGCCTTGCTCGTTCAAAAAACGCTTCAAAAATTCCGCGTCTTTGTAGTCGATGTACTTAATGCCGGACTTCTTGAAGCGGCAGTACTTCTTTTTTTTGATTTCAACCGCAACGGGGTTGAGGTAGCGAACTTCGCTACTGCTGGTGCTGTGGATACTGTGTGTGTACGCCATGATTAAGCCTCCTTTTTGCTTAGTTTATCCTTGCGCCTTTGCGCATACTCTGCGGCATCTTTGTCGAGCCTGAACGTGAGGAACCGAATGATGCGCTCGTCGCGCCGGTACCCAGTTTCCAGCTTCTCCACAAGGCTGCCGTCGGCCTCAAATTCCATCAGCGTGTAGAACGCGGTCGTCTTTTTCTGAATGGGGTAGGCCAGCTTTTTCAGCCCCCAATCTTCTTCGTGGACAAGGTGTCCACCGCCATCCGTAATGATGTTACGGAACTTGCCAACCGCTTCCTTTACCTGAACTTCAGATAAAACGGGAGTTAAAATGAAAACGGTTTCGTAGTGATTCATTGTGTTTTTGAATTGATTATTAAATTAAAAATTAGCCTGCAAAGGTAGTAACTTTTTTTTACCTACCAAAATTTTGAGCAAATAATTTGCAAATTTTTTTTTCGCCGCCTCAGTTTCGGCAAGAAATACTATCTTTGCAAGAATATTTCGCAACGAAACTTGCGAATCTGAAATTTTAATCTTAAAAATGTTCAAATCTTTTAAATCAAAGAAAATGATACGTGTAATGACAGTAATTGCTTGCCTTTGCGTCGCTTCGGCCTCCATTGCGCAAGCTCAGCAAAAGGAATTTTGCGAAATGATTTTGGTAGAAGGCGGAACCTTTATGATGGGCTGCCAGGCCAATGACGACGTGGTATGCGACAAAGATGAGAAGCCCGAACATGAAGTTACGCTGCGCAACTTTTACATCGGAAAATTCGAGGTAACGCAGGCGCAATGGCTGGATGTGATGGGGCAAAATCCCTCCTCGTTCAAGAGCGGAACACAAGCGCCCACGCGGCCTGTGGAGAGCGTCAGCTATGCCGACATCCTGAAATTTATTGCGCAGCTGAACGCAAAAACCGGCATGACCTATCGCCTGCCCACCGAAGCCGAATGGGAGTTTGCAGCGCGCGGCGGTGCACAAAGCAAGGGCTACGTGTACAGCGGCAGCGACAACATCGACACGGTGGCGTGGTACATGGCAAACGCCGAGCAAACCACGCACCCTGTTGGCCAAAAAAAGCCCAACGAGCTTGGCCTGCACGACATGAGCGGCAACGTGTGGGAGTGGTGCAGCGACTTCTACCGCGACTACGGCTACGCCTCGCAGGACAACCCCACAGGCCCTGCATCTGGCGTTTACCGCGTGAACCGTGGTGGCAGCTACATGGGCCGTCCTAAATTTTGTCGTGTAACGTTTCGCGCCAAGGGCATTCCGGGGGCCGAAATTCCCGGCAATTTTCTCGGCTTCCGCCTCGCCCGCAACGTAGACTGAACGCGGCTTTGAGGGAATTTTGAAATCTGAATTTTGAAATCTGAATTTTTATGCCAATCACAGAAAAAGTAGCCTTTGAAGGCCTGACATTCGATGACGTATTGCTGCTGCCTGCCTACTCGGAGGTGTTGCCCCGCGAGGTGTCGGTGGCGACAAAATTTTCGCGCAACATCGCCATCAACGCGCCCGTGGTGTCGGCTGCGATGGACACCGTAACCGAAGCCCAGCTGGCCATTGCCATTGCACGCGAAGGGGGCATCGGAGTCATCCACAAAAACATGAGCATCGAGGAGCAGGCCGCGCAGGTGCGCACCGTGAAGCGTGCCGAAAATGCTATGATTTACGATCCGGTGGACATCACTCCCGACAAAACGGTGGGCGAGGCGCTGCGGCTGATGAAGGAAAATCGCATCGGCGGAATCCCTGTGGTTGACGGAAAGCGAATACTGGTGGGCATTGTTACCAACCGCGACCTGCGCTTTGAAGACCACATGCAGCGCCCCATCAGCGAGGTGATGACGCCTCGAGAAAAGCTCATCACCATCACCGAAAAAGAGATGCGCAACATGGGCAGCGCAGCCGAAGTTTTGCGCAAGCACAAGATCGAAAAATTGCCGGTGGTGAACGCCGAAACCGGCACGCTGCAAGGCCTCTTCACGTTCAAAGATTTGACCAAGGTGAAGGACAATCCGCTGTCGAGCAAGGATAGCATGGGTCGCCTGCGCGTGGCCGCCGGCGTGGGTATCACGCCCGACGCTATGCAACGCGTGGCGGCGCTGGTGGAGGTTGGCGTGGATGCCATCGTGATTGACACCGCTCACGGCCACTCGCGAGCTGCTGCCGAGCTCATCGAGCGCGTCAAAAAAACTTACACTGCCATCGATGTGGTGATAGGCAACACCGCCACCGCCGAGGCTGCACGGATGCTGGCCGACGCGGGTGCCGATGCGGTGAAGGTGGGCATTGGCCCCGGCTCCATTTGCACCACGCGCATCATTGCGGGCGTGGGCGTGCCGCAGCTCTCGGCCATCTACGACGTGGCGCAAGCCCTGGTGGGCACAGGCGTGCCGGTGATTGCCGACGGCGGCATTCGCTACTCCGGCGACATTGTCAAGGCCATTGCTGCAGGCGCCGATAGCATCATGGCAGGCTCGATGTTTGCTGGGGTTGAGGAGTCGCCGGGCGAGACCATTATCTACAACGGGCGCAAGTTCAAAACCTACCGTGGCATGGGCTCGCTCGAAGCAATGCAGCACGGCTCGAAGGACAGGTATTTTCAGGCGGAGGTGGATGAGCTGAACAAGCTCGTGCCCGAAGGCATTGCAGGGCGCGTGCCGTTTAAGGGAACGCTCTCGGAGGTGGTCTACCAAATGCTGGGCGGCCTGCGTGCAGGCATGTTCTACTGCGGCGCAAAGGATATTGCAACGCTCAAGCAGGCAAAGTTTGTGCGCATCACCAACTCAGGTATGGCCGAAAGCCACCCGCACGACATCACCATCACGAGCGAAGCACCGAACTACAGCAGGTAG
>JAITOI010000192.1 GCA_031289995.1 Prevotellaceae bacterium
AATGAGGTTTCCGTGCCGCTGTCCAACCCATTGCAAAACCTTATTTCTCTAAGGCAACCTTAGTAGCCAACGATACCGTTAGCGTCTTTGCGCACGGAGCACAGGCCTTGTTCGTGGCACGCCCTGCACCCGTGCGCCATGCAGAACGCTCGAAAAATCAATAAATCCAAGCCCTTTTCCCCCAAAAAACCAAAGCATTATTTAACCCAAAGCCTATAGTTTAACAAAAATCCAAGCACATTTATTAAAAAATCCAAGCCATTTTCACCAAAAACCTAAGCCATTTTCACCAAAAACCAAAAAACCATCCACCAAAACCCCAAAAACCATCTCTACAAATCCAAAAAATAATTTACCCAATTACAAAGTAAAAAACATCCATTTACTAAGGAGCAATTACTAATTTACTAAGGAGCAATTGCCCACAATCCAGCAGCATTTTCCACAAAAAAACAGGCCATCTTTTCTTCAAAAGATGACCTATTTTCCAAAAGCAACCTTACTTTTCTTCATGCCATGCGCTACAGCTTTTCAAATTTCAGGTTGTTGAGCAATTCCTTCAGGTCGGCACCCGGACGGAAAGCGACTTTCTTCGCCCGAATTAGCGAGGCGTTGCACTTCTCCGCTGTCTCAGCGCCATCGCTACCGATGCGTATCTGAAACGAGCCGAAGTCGCCCAAGCGCACAATCTTGCCCTCGGCAAGCTGCTCGGCGAGCGTTTGCGTTAGCCCTTCGAGCACTGCCACGGTGTCGGCTTGGTTTACGGTGCTACGCTGGGTTATCTGCTTGCCCAGCGCCTTGAGGGTTACTACGCCGGTGCTTTTCGCGCTGACGTACCACTTTTTGGGTTCCGCTGGTTTCAGCGGATTGCCTTTCTCCGATACCACATACTTCACTGCCATGATTTCGTTTTTTAGGGGTTAATAAAAAAAATTCAGCATTTAAATTCTCCAAATTTCATGCACCTCAAACGCAGATGGGCGTTAGCTTTCAGCGATTTTGTCCAGCGCTTGCTCCGCGTTTTTCGGCTGCAAAGGTACAACAAAAATTTGATAGTGCAACATTTCTTGAAAAATATTTTTTTATAGCGTCAGCCGGAGCCGACCATTTTCTCTGCTTCATCTTGTAACTAACTAAGCATCAAGTCCGTAATTCGCACGTTGTAGCTCCTAATTATTTTTCGGCACCCGCCGAATGGCATCGTAGCTACACTCCTCGATGCACAGCCCGCACTGCACGCAGGTGCTGGTGTTGATGGTGTGCAGCTCGTAGGGCGTGTAGGGAATGGCGTCCACGGGGCAGGCCTTTGCGCACTTGGTGCAGCCGATGCAGTCGGTCGTAATTTCGTACTTCACCAGGGCGTTGCACACGCCGGTGGCGCAGCGTCCGCGGATGTGCTCCTCGTACTCGTGGCGGAAGTATTTGAGCGTGGTGAGCACTGGGTTGGGCGCCGTTTTGCCCAACCCGCACATGGACGATTTTTTGACGTTTATGGCCAGCTCTTCGAGGCGGTCGATGTCGCTCATCTCGCCTTTGCCGCTGCAAATTTTGTTGAGCAAGTCGAGCATCCGTCGCGTGCCGACGCGGCAAAACGTGCACTTGCCGCAGCTCTGGTCGCAGGTGAAGCTCAGGAAATATCGCGCCACATCGACCATGCAGTCCTCCTCGCTGAGCGCAACCAGGCCGCCAGATCCCATCATCGCGCCCACCTTGGTGAGGGCGTCGAAATCGACGGGTAAGTTGCACAGCTCGGCCGGAATGCATCCACCCGACGGGCCACCAATTTGCACGGCCTTGAGCTTTTTTCCGCCCTCTACGCCGCCTCCAATTTCCTCCACAATTTGGTTCAGCGTGATGCCCATCGGCACCTCAATCAGCCCGCCGTGGCGCACCTTTCCGGCGAGCGCAAAAACCTTGGTGCCTTTGCTGGTGGGCGTTCCCACGAGTGCGTAGTGCTCGGCGCCGCGCCGCAGGATGTAGGGAATTTGGCTCAGCGTTTCCACGTTGTTGACCAGCGTTGGTTGGCCAAAAAGGCCGCACTCGGCGGGGTAGGGAGGCCGCTGTTTTGGGAAGCCTCGGCTGCCCTCGATGCTCGCAATGAGCGCTGTTTCTTCGCCGCACACGAAGGCTCCTGCGCCCTCGAAAACGCTCAGCTGGAGCGAAAAATCGGAGCCAAAAATGTGCCCGCCAATCATCCCTCGCTCGCGGCACAGGGCAATGGCTGCGCGGATGCGGGACACCGCCAGCGGGTACTCTGCGCGGATGTAAAAAATGCCCTGGCTGGCGCCCACGGCGTAGGCGGCAATCAGCATTCCCTCGATGACGCGAAAGGGGTACGACTCCAGCATCATGCGGTCCATGAACGCGCCAGGGTCGCCCTCGTCGCCGTTGCAGATGATGTAGGACGACGGCGAGTTTTTGACCAAGCCCCACTTTCTTCCTGTCGTAAATCCGCCACCTCCGCGCCCTCGCAGGCCGCTTCGCAGCACCTCGTCGGCGACGTTTTCGCGCGGCATCGAGAGCGCCTTGCGGAGGCCATCAAAGCCTTGGTGCGAAAGGTACTCATCGATGTTGAGCGGGGTCAGCAGGCCGTAGCCCTCGGTGGAGATGTGGCGCTGGTTTTGCAGGAAATTATTGATGAGCGAGGTGCGCTCGTGCTCCGATTTCCACACCACGTTGTCCCAGGTGAGGTCGGTGTGAAGGATGTCGATGTTGCCCAGCAGCGCGTTGTGCCATCGGCGGAAGCGGCTCGCGGGCTTGAAGTGGCGGTGCAGAATTTCCTTGATTTCGTTGGCCTTCACGTTGGGGTATCGCACCACCTGTCCGGTGGGCATCGCGACGTCGATGAGCGGCACTTTGTTGCACACACCGACGCATCCCACGGGCTTAATCCGAACGCTGATGCCGAGCTGCGAGGAGGCTTCTTGCAGCTCGCGGTAGATGTCCGCCGAGCCGCTCGCCATGCAGCACGAGCCCATGCCCAGCCTCACCTCGCCTGCTGCTTCGATGGCGCTACCGTCGGCCTTGCTGCTGGTGTTGGAGCTCTGCGTTTCGAGGAAATCGCTCACCACCTCGTCCACCTTTCCGGGCATAACGTGGCCGTAAATTTTCTCGTCGATTTGCACCACTGGCGCAAGGGTGCAGCAGCCGAGGCAGGCGATTTTTTCGACCGAAAACAGGCGGTCGTCCGTCGTTACGCTGCCCTCCTTGATGCTCAGCTGGCGGATGAAAGCGTCGTACACATTGGCCGCGCCCTTCACGTGGCAGGCCGTACCGGTGCACACTTTGATGAGGTGTTTGCCGAGCGGCACGTGGCGAAATTGGGAGTAAAAGGTGGACACGCTGATGAGCTGCGCACGGTCGATTTCGGTGCCCTCGTACACCCGCTCAATGGCCTCGCTTGGGAGGTATCCGAACTCCGCTTGAATGGCCTGCAGCAGCGGAATGATGACAGCTCGCGACTGCCCCACCGAGGCGATTATGTCGTCGGTTTTGGTGCCAATCGCGGGGCGATTGTCGGCAGCGTCAGCGCAGGTGCAGGGCATAGAAAAAGGGGTTTGAAAAAACGGTGCAAAGGTACGAATAAATTGAAGAATAAAAACCGAAAATTTGTACCTTTGCGCCGCCAAAAAAAATCAAGCACGATGACCAGCATACCCCAGCTCTACCAGCAATTTTTAGCCTGCACGGGCGCCTGCACCGATAGCCGAAAGGTGTTGCCCAACAGCATGTTTTTTGCCCTTCGAGGCGAGCAGTTCAACGGCAACACCTTTGCCCTGCAAGCGCTGCAGCAGGGCGCTGCATGGGCTGTGGTGGACGAGGACGTGGACGCTGGCGAGGCGCGCTGCATCAGGGTTCCGAGCGTGCTGCAGGTCTTGCAGGACCTGGCCGCGCTGCACCGCCGCGAGCTCAACATTCCCATCGTTGCCATCACCGGAACCAACGGCAAAACAACCACCAAAGAGCTTGCCTCGGCAGTGCTCGCGCGCAAGCTTCGCGTGGCCTCCACGCAGGGCAACCTGAACAACCACATTGGCGTGCCGCTCACCTTGCTGGGCATGGACGCGAGCGTGCAGCTGGGCGTGGTCGAAATGGGCGCAAACCATCCGCTCGAAATCGCCGCGCTCTGCCGCATAGCGCAGCCTAACGCAGGCCTCATCACCAACGTGGGCGTGGCTCACCTCGAAGGCTTCGGCTCGCTCGACGGCGTCAAAAAAACGAAGGGCGAGCTGTACGATTACCTCGCGCAGCACGGCGGCACAGCCTTCTGCAACAGCGACAGCAGCGACTTGTTGCAGATGCTACGCGCGAGTGGCGTGCAGCAGGTGGTGAGCTACGGCTTGCGCGAGTGCGGCGTGCAGGTGGACGGCAGCCCAAGCAGCAGCCCGTTTTTGCGCCTTCAAATGGGCAACGGCGAGGCTTGGCAAACGCAGCTGGTGGGAAGCTACAACGCCGCCAACGTGCTTGCCGCAATCGCTCTTGGTCGCTACTACGGCGTGGCCGAAGCCGACATCCGCCACGCGGTGGAAAATTACGCGCCGCAAAACAACCGCTCGCAGCTGCTGCAAACGCCCGCCAACACTATCATTGTGGACGCTTACAACGCCAACCCGTCGAGCATGGAGGCATCCATCGCCAGCTTTGTGCAGCTGAAAGCCGACAACAAATTTCTCATTCTTGGCGACATGCTGGAGCTGGGCGAAAGCTCGCTAAGCGAGCACCGGCGCGTGGTGCAGCAGCTGCAGCATCATCACCTGCACGATGCGATGCTGGTGGGCGAGCAGTTCAGCCAAGTCGCCAGCCCGCACTACGCCACGTTTGCGGACGTTGATGCGCTGAATCGCCATCTTGCTGAGCACCGTATTGCTGGAAGGGTGATACTGATTAAGGGCTCGCATGGGGTGCACTTGGAGAGGGTGGTGGAGGGGCTTTGAGGGATTGTGACGGTGCTCTGCTCAATTTATGGTAGAGCCTTTATTTACGGCTAAATCTTTTTTTGAGATGCTATTCACGACGGAGGTATGGATAACATGTCCAAGCGTCTTGCCGTGCGCACGGGTATAGGTCGTGCCCCGA
>JAITOI010000196.1 GCA_031289995.1 Prevotellaceae bacterium
ACAAAAAAAATTAACAACGCTATGAACATCGAAGAAATTCGCGAATACTGCCTTAGCAAGCCCCGCGTGACGGAGGAGTTGCCGTTCGACGACGAGACGATTGCGTTTAAGGTATGCGACAAAATTTTCGCACTTGTGTCCCTCCAAAAGGCCGTGCTCAACATCAAGAGTGAACCCGACAAGGCCGTTGCCCTGCGCGAGCAGTACGCCTCCGTTGTGGAACCCTACCACATGCACAAAAAAATGTGGAACAGCATCCTCGTCAACAACGAGGAGCTGCCCGGCGAGCTACTCCGCTCGTGGATTGACGAGTCGTACAGGCTGGTCGTGGACAAGCTACCGAAAATTAAGCAGCGGCAAACTCGCACGTTTATCTAAAAATCTTACCCGATTTTTTCCTCCCAAAACAACATTTTTTTCATACCATGAAAAAGTGCCTATCCCTTATTTTGTGCCTCGTGGTGAGCGTTTGCGCCATGAGCGCAGGCATCAAGCAGCCTGCCAAGTGGAGCGTCAGCGCAAGCCGCAATTCGGCTACAGAGGCAGTACTACAGCTGTCGGTGCGCATCGACGATACATGGATTATGTACTCGGTGCACGTACCCGACGACGGCCCGCTGCCCATTTCGCTGTCGCTAATGCCCGATAGCGCCTACGCAGCAGCAGGCAAGCTAACGGAGATTACCCAGCCCAAGCAAAAGCACGACGACATGTTCGACATGGACGTGAAGTATTTTAAGCGCGAGGCGAAGCTGACGCAGCGCATCGCCATCAAGGACGCAAGCGGGCAAGCGTTGGTGGTGAAAGGAACCGTGTCGTGCCAGTGCTGCAGCGACGAGGAGTGTGTGCCCATCGACTACGATTTTTCGGTTACCCTGCCGGCCATTGCTAGCGCACCGAATGATGAATGGTCGCAGACAACAACGGTCGAAGTAGCCAGCAACACGTCTCTCGTAAAACCTATAGACACGGCACCAGCACAGGCTTTGACAACGCCCGCATCGCCCTCCACAACTCCAACAAGCGACGACGAATCGCTGCTCGGATTTTTTCTGATTGCGCTGCTCACAGGCTTGGCAGGCGTGCTCACGCCTTGCGTTTTTCCCATGATGCCCATGACCATTTCGTTTTTCATGCGCGGCACAAGCCGACGCAAAGGCCTCACCAAAGCTGCTGTTTTCGGCCTGTCCATCATTGCCATCTACACCGCTGTGGGCGCTGTTGTGGCGATTACCAAGTCGGCAGATGCGGCCGTTGCGGTGAGCACGCATTGGATTCCAAACCTGATATTTTTCGCGCTGTTCGTGGTGTTTGCGGCCTCGTTTTTTGGCGCGTTCGAAATCACGCTGCCCTCGTCGCTCGCCAACAACGTTGACCAAAAGGCTGACAAGGGCGGCTACTTCTCCACGTTTTTCGTGGCGCTGTCGCTGGTCATCGTGTCGTTTGCGTGTACCGGCCCTTTTGTCGGCACGCTGCTGGTGGCTGCGGTGATGGGCGCCGTGCTGCAACCCGTTGTGGGCATGTTTGGCTTTGGGCTTGGCTTTGCGCTGCCCTTCACGCTGCTCGCGCTGTTCCCGACGGCCATGAAAAAGCTGCCCAAATCGGGCAGCTGGATGAACCGCTTGAAGGTCTTTTTCGCGTTCGTGATGCTCATGTTCAGCTTCAAATTTTTGGGCGTGGTTGACCAAGATTTAGGGCTGCTCATCCTCTCGCGCGAGGTGGTGCTGTGCTTCTGGATTGCGCTGCTAACGCTGATGGGCGCTTACTTTCTCGGCAAGCTACGCTTTGCGCACGACGACGAAGATAGCGCTCCCATCAGCACTTCGCGCTTCACCATTTCGCTCCTCTCGTTCACCTTCGCGCTATACCTGTTCACCGGATTTTTGGGCAATCCGCTGAGCTTCATGTCGGGACTTTTACCGCAGACCACGGAGATAGCAATCCACGAAACCCAGCAACCATCGGGCTTAGCGACGGCCTCAACGCTTTGCGACGCGAAGCCGAAGTACAGCGAGCTGAAGCTGCACGGTCCCGCCAACCTGCCCTCGTACTTCGATTTGCAGGAGGCTTTGGCCTGCGCCAAAAAGCAGGGAAAGCGCGTGCTTATTGACTTCAAGGGGCACACCTGCGCCAACTGCAAGAAGATGGAGGGCGAAGTTTTTGCCAGCAAAGAGGTGCAGCAATTGCTCGCCGATGAGTTCATTATTGCCGCGCTCTACCTCGACGACAAAACGCCGCTACCCGAAGCGGAGCGCTACGTTTCGGCGTTTGATGGCAAGGAGAAAAAAACCGTTGGGCAAAAAAATCTCGACTTCCTGATGACCGAATACCACACCAACGCCATGCCCTACTTTGTTACGCTAAGCAGCGACGGCACGCTGCTTGGCCAGCCTGTTGGCTACCTTTCGCAGCCCGAAAAATTCTTGCAATTTCTGGGGAAGTAAGCACGAATGAATAAATTTTTCCGCCTCCTCAGCTTTGCCAAACCGTACAGCGCGTATTGGCCAAAGTACATCACCGTTGCCTTGCTGGCTATGGTGTTTGGGGTGTTCAACTTTGCCCTCATTGTGCCCATTCTCGAAGTAATTTTCAACAGCGACGACATTACCCGCGTGGAGCAGCTGCCCGATTTTTCGTTCACCGTAACCTACATCAAGGAGGTGTTCTACTTCGGCATGCTCAAAATAAAAGACGCTTACGGCACGTTAGGCTCGCTGGTTTTTGTGGGCGTGGCGCTAACGCTGGCCTCGTTTTTAGCCAACCTGTTCAAGTACATCGGCAGCCGCGTGCTCAACACGATGCGGGCAAATGTGATGCGCAACATGCGCGGCGCGCTGTACGACAAAATCACCAAGCTGCACGTGGCCTACTACAACACGCAGCGCAAGGGCAACCTGCTGTCGGTGCTATCCAACGACGTGAACGAGGTGCAAGCCTCCGTGGTGTCGTCGTTTCAGGTGATTTTTCGCGACCCGATTTTCTTGCTCGGCAACCTCGCCGTGCTGTTCTACATGTCGTACCAGCTCACCATCATCACGCTCATCACGCTTCCGCTGTCGGCCTACCTCATTGGCTTGGTGTCGAAAAAGCTGCGCCGACAGGCCAGGGAAGTGCAGGCCTTGCAGGGCGACTTGATGAGCATGATTGAGGAAACCGTGGGCGGAAGCCGAATCATCAAAGCCTTCAACGCGCAAAGGTACGTGCGCGAGCGCTTCGCAGCGGTGAACAATGCGCACCGCAACGCGCTCAAGCAAGCCACCAATAGGCAGGATTTGGCGGTGCCGATGTCGGAATTTTTCGGCGTGATGGTGGTGGTGCTCATCCTGTTTATGGGCGGAGTGATGCTGATTAGCGGCAACTCCACGCTCACCAGCTTCCAGTTCATAGCCTACCTCGCCTTCTACTACCAAATTCTGGTGCCCGCCAAGGACATCACCAAAGCCTACGCCGGCATTCAGCGCGGCATGGCTTCGGCCGACCGCATTTTTGATATTTTGGACACGCCCATTGCCATCCTAAAAGATGCTGCACCCCTTACGCTACGCGGCTTTGAGCGCGACCTGAAGTTCAACAACGTGAGCTTTGCCTACAACGAAGAGCTGGTGCTGAAAAACATAAACCTCACCATTTCCAAGGGAAAAATGGTGGCGCTGGTGGGACAATCGGGCGCAGGAAAAACCACCATCGCCGACCTCATTCCGCGCTTCTACGACGTTACGAAGGGCGCCATTTTGCTCGACGGTGTGGACATCCGCAGGCTTCAACCCAAAGAGCTGATGAGCCTGATGGGCATTGTTACGCAGGAGGCAATTTTGTTCAACGACACGATTAAAAACAACATCGCTTTCGGCTTGGACAACGTGCCGGACGAGGCAGTTGTGGAGGCCGCAAAAGTTGCCAACGCGCACGAGTTTATTTTGCAAACCGAGCACGGCTACGACACCAACATCGGCGACCGTGGCACGCGCCTCTCCGGCGGGCAGCGGCAGCGCATTGCCATTGCGCGAGCGGTGCTCAAAAATCCGCCGATTCTGATTCTGGATGAAGCTACTTCTGCCCTCGACACCGAGAGCGAAAAGCTGGTGCAGGATGCCCTCGCCAAGCTAATGAAAAACCGCACCAGCATTGTGATTGCGCACCGCCTATCGACCATCCAAAACGCCGACTGCATTGTGGTTCTTCAGCAGGGCGAAATTGTGGAGCAGGGCGCTCACGAAGAGCTCATGAAGCGGGAGCACGGCGTGTACCGCAAGCTCTGCGAGCTGCAAGGATTTAAGTAGCGGCAGCATCGCTCAGCGCAGTTTCCATGCGGTGTACGTGCATGGGATAGATGACAAAGTAGAAAATCACAAAAGCCAGCATGAGCAGAATGAAGCCCAACCTTAGCGCGTCGGGGATGTTGGTGTAGCGCGTAAGGAACGATTCAAAAACGGCCGCCAGCACTACGATTGGCGCCACTCCCACCATAATTTTCATGCCACGCTTGGCCGCCATCATGAGCGAATCGATGCGGCGGTAGCTGCGCGGAAACAGCAGCCCGTTGCCCAACGTAATGCCCGCCGCGCCTGCCACAACAATGCACGGAATCTCCAGCGAGCCGTGTATCCAGACGGTGAGCAGCGACTCGCCCAGCAGCCCATGCTCGTAAAAAAGGTAGTGAAAAACGCCCAGCATCGCACCGTTGAACACGAGCGCCAGCGCGCTTCCCAGCGAAGCGGCAATGCCCATCACAAACGTGCGCAGCATCACCAGCACGTTGTTGAGCGCGATGCCCAAAAACATGCCATACGCCCAGTGCTCCTTGAACACCGCCATCGGGTCGCCGTTTTTGATGTTGTCGAGCGTGCTTTGTACGTAGCGAAAGCTGAGTACGCTGTACTTAAAATCCTCGTTCATGGCCGACGAAAAAATGCCTATCGCCACACCCGCCACAAAGATGAGCAACGACCACATCAGCTCGCGCCGCGCCTCGTACAGCACCAGCGGAACTTCACGCGTCCAGTAGGTCGCAAAGCGAGTGCTGCGCTCGGTTTTTTGCCGGTAAATTTGCTGGTGAAAGCGCGTCGAAAGACCGTTGAGGTAGGTCACTAAATGCGAGTGTCGGTAGTGGGTTTGTGCAAACGAAAGGTCGTTGGTGAGGTCGATGTAGATGTCGGCAAGCGCATCGGGCGATGGCTGCCGAACGCTTGCCAGCTCTTGCTCGTAGAGCTTCCACTTGGCTTTATTTTGCGTAAAAAATAGGGCTTCTTTCAACTTATTTTTTTTGCAAATGTAGCAACAATTCCCCGAAAATACCTACTTTTGCAGCCCTAAAAAAAGCAAGTAAATGGAACAGCTGGATTTTTCGAACAGCTTCAACGTAACGCTCAGGCTACAGCTGGCAAGCCACGGCAAGCGCATTGCGGCCTTTGTCATCGACTGGATAGTGATGGCGGGCTACTACGCGCTGGCCTCGTTAATCATCA
>JAITOI010000247.1 GCA_031289995.1 Prevotellaceae bacterium
CCGCGCCGCGCTGCCGCTACCCTCGGCATCGCCAACCTGTTTGCCGCGATGTTTGACAAAAACAAGGAAATCGACACCCTCTACAACGAGCGCCTGAGCGAGCAGGCCGAGCAGTCGCCAGCGGCAAGCAAAATCAAGGACGACGTGGTGAAAGCCTACGAACTTTTTTGCACCGCCGTGCAGCAGGACATCAACCTCAACCCCACCGAAGAGCTGACCGCCCTCTTCAGCAACATGGAGCGCCTGCGCACGCTCTACGCCGCCTCGAACCGCAAGCCCACGGCCAAAAAAGCTGATGAAAAAGCCGACGAAAAAGCCGACGAAAGCGGTGAGCAATGAAGAACGAAAAATGAGGAATGAAGAATGAAGAATTTACTGCAAATTCTTCATTTTTCATTGCCCGCTATTCACTATTCACTATTCAAAAAAGATGGTAAAGAAGAAAAAAAAGCTCTCGTTTTCCGAGCAGCAAAAGCAGCAGCAGCTGAAGCAGGCGCAGTACAAAAACCTCTTCGTGGAGAAGCTGCGTGCGGTCTGCGCGGCCATTGGCGACCCCAAGCTCTTCGACCTCATTCCCGCGTCGGAGCTGATATGCCTCTACTACATGCGCGGCGCACCGCTGAAAATCAAAGTCGCCACCGGCGCAAGAATCCAGAAGCGCCTCATTGAGGTGATGGAGGCCTCGATAAAAAAGGTGGTCAACGAAACCCAAATCGAAATGATGCCCGACAGCGGACGCACGATTTCCCTGACCGACTACTTCCTCGCCGGAAGTGCCCTCGACGCCATCCTGCACATGGACGTGTGCGCCATCAAAGAGCGGGAGCGATTTGACAAGTTTGCGGAGCACAGCCAAGACCACCTCGATTTTTACGTCAAAACGGTGCGCACCGTCTGCGAAAGCGTGTGCAACATGTACGACAACATCGCCCTAAGCAGCAGCCTCTACGCCTTCAATTTTGACATCTCCACGCAGAGCAACCAGGTGGACAAAATAAAAGCCGCAGGCCGCTTCAAATCTACGCTCAAAGACATGCTCATGGGGAAGCACATGTATGCCGACATCGACATGCGCCTGCACCCCGAAGTCGGCATCTTCACCATGCCGCTCGACGTAAAGCAGGTGCGGGTCGACGGCGAAATCCGCTCGGCCATGAAGCTCGGCTCGGTCTTCTACCCAGAGCCTAAAGAGCCGGACGAAGAGGGCGAGGATGCCGTGCCAACGCTCCGTAACCTCGCCATACCCTCGAGCGTGCTTGGCGCCGACGAAGCTTTTGCCGACCGACCGCTGCCCGTTTACATCCAGCAGCACGCCCTCCACCGCCTCATGGAGCGCACCGGATGCAAGGTGCCCAGCCGCGCCATCCGCTACCTCAACCAGTCCATCGAAAACCCTGTGGTGGTAAGGTTTGCCAACGCCAAATTTTTTATCAACTACCGCATCGAAGAGCACAAAGTCGGCTACCTGCTCTGCGAAAAAATAAGCAACTTTGTCCTCATCCGAACCTTCCTTTTCCTCACCAATTCCGGCTCGCCCGAAGGCGACAAGCTCGCCGCCATCACCAGCCTGCAAAAGGACGACTGCGAGTATCTGGCCATCAACAACCTGCGCTCCTTCCTCAGCTCCGACATTCTGGACAACGAAACCCTCTGCAAAATCTTCCAGAAGGCCGGCTGCCAGCCGCTCCTGGACTTGTGCCAGAAGGTGAAGGAAGACGACTTGTTGAAGACGCTGTTCGGCATCGAGGAGCACAGAAACTCCATCTCCGACCTCATGACCGAATACCTCAACCCCCATGCCGACAACGACGAATACGTGGTTGGCGAGTGACTAAAATGCAGCACAACGTTCCCATCAGCAACACCTTCAACTTCGCCGTCTTCGCCCGCAGCTTCGTTGCCGCCAGCACGCCTCAGGAGCTGCTGGCGCTGGCCAACGACGCGGACTTTGCGGGGCAACGCCGCCTCGTTGTTGGCGGCGGAAGCAACCTACTTTTTTTGCGCGACTTCGACGGCTGCGTCGTGCATCCAACGATGCCGAACATCGAGCTGCTGCGCGAAACTGGACGCAGCGTGTGGCTGCGCGTAGGCGCTGGCGTGCTCTGGGACGAGCTCGTGCAGCACAGCGTGAGCAGCGGCTGGGGAGGCCTCGAAAACCTGTCGCTCATCCCCGGCTGCGTAGGCGCGGCGCCCGTGCAAAATGTTGGTGCGTACGGCGCCGAAGCCAAAGACTGCATCGCCGAGGTGGAGTACGTCGACTTCGCCGACTTCACCCTCAAAGCCTTGCCCCGCGAGGGATGCGGCTTCGGCTACCGCAGCAGCATCTTCAAGCGCGAGCTGAAAAACCGCGCCTGCATCACGCACGTAACCTTTTGCCTGAGCTGCACTCCGCAGCTCAACACCAGCTATGGCCAGCTCGGCGAGCTGGTCGAAAGCCTTGGCGGGTTGAGCCTGCGCAACCTCCGCGAGGCCATTGTGCGCACCCGCCGCAGCAAGCTTCCCGACCCCGCCGAGCTGGGCAATGCGGGCAGCTTTTTCAAAAATCCGGTGGTGCAAAAATCGCTCGCCGACACGCTGCAGTCCGCCCACCCCAACATGCCCAGCTATGCCGCCGAGGGGGGCGTAAAAATTCCTGCCGCCTGGCTCATCGAGCAGGCGGGATTCAAGGGAGCGCGGCGCGGAAGCGCAGGCGTGCACGCCGTGCAGCCCTTGGTGTTGCTCAATCTGGGAGGGAGTAGCGGAGCTGAAGTGCTGGCGCTGGCGCACGAAATTTGCGACGCGGTGCGAAGCAAATTCGGCATCACGCTCGACATGGAGGTCAACGTGGTGGAGTGATTTGTGATTACTGCGAGCTAACCCAGGTTACGTTCACCAGACGGTCGTGCCGGTCCAGCGGCGAGCGGTAGAAAACAAAAACGCCGTACACATTTTCGGCCTCGCTCGAGCAGGCATCAAACCTGCCGAAGTCAAGCCTGCCGTCCTCATCCACGTACACGTACCGGTAGTTGTAGTAGCCCTGCTTCACGCGCATTGTCAGCTCGTAGGCCGCGCGGCTGCTGCTGTACAGCATGGCGCAATCGTTGCTCAGCTCCCACCCCGACAGCTCGCCAAAAACGTACACCTGCCCCCGCAGCGGCTGCTCCATGCGCAGCGACAGGAACACGTCCACGTAGTCGCTCTGCGTGTCGCTGTAGTCCTTGTATCGCTCGTTGCGCACCACGTAGCGGCCGTTGATGTCGTGCTCGTAGGTGTACTGCTTAAAGGGCAAATCCTCCTCCATCAGCACGCGGTAAGCGTTGTCGATGTTGGCAATTTCGCGCACGCGGATTTTGTAGTATTCGAGGCTCGATATGTCGAAAAAGCGGTACTCGCTGCCGCTTGGGTAAATGTTGCGGTCGTTGCGCGAGTAGTCCACCACACCGCTGCGAACAAAGGCTGGCTCTGGGTTGGGCAGCTGCGCGTAGCGAAAGCCGTTTTGCTCCACGCGCAGCTTCAGCTCGCTGTACGGCCTGCTGATGCTCGTCGACGGATGCTCCACCTTCAGCTCGAGCTGCTGCGTGCACGCGGGGTTGCCCGCCAGCGGCAGCTTGCGCACGCTGGCCTGCGCGC
This sequence comes from Prevotellaceae bacterium, assembly GCA_031289995.1. The sequence goes on from JAITOI010000247.1 coordinate 3,610, forward strand.
TGATGGAGCTGCGCTCAACCACCCAAAAACTTTTTTGCAGCAGCACCTCGCCGGGCTTGTCGTCGTCAAAAATCTTGAGCAGGTAGCAGCCCGATTTTTTGATTTGCATTTGCTCGTTGGGGATGGCCAGCGTGTAGTGCTGGTAAGGCGTGAGCGTGCCGAACGAGCTCTCGCGTTGGCTGATGTTGGTGGTTTGGAAGCCGTCGATGTAGTCCGAAAAAAAGAGGCTACTCTCGCTCCAATCCGCATCGCAGAGCACGATGGAGTACGAGAAGAAGCGCAGCTCATCGTTCAGGTCATCGAACGCCAGCTGCAGCTGCTCGTTCGAGCCGAGCACAACGACCGGGTCGGTGAGCTCGCTGTTGAGCTTGCGCAGCTGCACCGTTTTGATGCGGCTATCGAAGCACGCATCGGCGCCCTTGCGCAGCTGTGCTGTCGCAATGGCGGGCGCAAGAAGGGCGAGGGCAAGGAGGTATCTCATGGTGAAAAATAAAAGTCAAAGGTAGAAAACATTTCTTTGCTTCGCAAAGGTGGCCGAGCTATGCTAAATCTTTTTTCCCTACCTTTGCCGCCATAAAAAAATCATCAGCACGCTGCTATGCCCTTCAACACCATCATCCCCCTTGATAAACCATACGGCTGGTCGTCGTTCGATGCGATACGCTATGCGCAGCGCGAGATTCAGCGTGCCACAGGCGAACGGAAGTTCAAGATTGGACACGCGGGCACGCTCGACCCGCTGGCCACCGGCCTGCTGCTGGTCTGCGTGGGTCAGGCCACCAAGCAAGCTGAGCAGCTGCAGGCCGAGCCGAAGGAATACCTGGCCAACATTTGCCTTGGCGCCACCACGCCGTCGTTCGATTTGGAAACCGAGCTCGTCCCGCAGGCCAGCTACAGCCATGTTTCGCGGGCATCGCTGGAGGCTCAGCTGTCGCAAATGCTGGGCGAGCAGCTGCAAATGCCACCGCAGTTTTCGGCCAAGCAGGTGGACGGGCAACGCGCCTACGCCTTAGCCCGCAAGGGGGTGGAGGTGCACGTTAAGCCCAACGCCATCGCCATCTACAGCCTCGACGTGGTACGGTTTGCGCCGCCGCACGTAGACCTGCTCGTGCGCTGCAGCAAGGGCACGTACATCCGCTCGCTGGCGCATAGCTTGGGGCAGGCGCTGGGCTGTGGCGCCTACCTATGCGGGCTTCGTCGCACCGCTAATGGGGGGTATCGAATCGAAAAAAGTGTTACGCCAGACGGTATATCTAAAGTTTTTTGTTAAAAGATGAAACAAAATAGAAGTTACTGCGTATAATGTATGTTTTATTGGGCAATAACAAATTAAAATGCACACAAAATCATGAAACTCTCGCAGTATAAATTCGAGGTCTCTCCCGACCTTGTGGCCAAGTTTCCCGCTCCCAACCGCGACGAATCGCGCTTGCTGGTGGTGCACAAGAGCACCGGCAAAGTTGAGCACAAAATTTTTAAGGATGTCCTCGGCTACTTCAACGAGGGCGACGCGCTGGTGCTCAACAACACCAAGGT
>JAITOI010000067.1 GCA_031289995.1 Prevotellaceae bacterium
AAAATTTTCATCACCATGAAAACAAATTATGTCCTGTGCGCTGCGGCTGCAGCAGCGTTGGCGGTTGCCGGATGCAGCCAAAACAGCAGCAAAAAAACGCAGCTCACCACCGAGCTGCAGGCGAGCGATACTGCGGGCTATCCCATCCCCACAGCCTACGAGGTGACCGACCTCATCAACCGCTCGGGAGCGGCCTACATCTTCGATGTAACCAACCCGACAAGCAAGGTGGACGCCTACCTCAGCGAGTCGGAGAAGGCGCTCAATCTCGGCGTGTATGGCGCCGATTTGGCCTACGCCACCACCTACAACCAAACGCAGGAAACCATGAGCTACCTCAAGGCGCTCAAGCAGCTGGTGGACGAGCTGCAGGTCGTTACCAACCTCAACGCCCAGCTGGCGCAACGGGTGGAAGAGCACATCAACGAAAACAACAAGGATTCGCTCATCCACATCATCACCTGCTCGTTCCACGAAACCTACTCCTTCCTCGTGGACAACGGCAAGGACAACACGTCCATTCTGGTGATGAGCGGCATGTGGGTCGAGGCCTTGTACCTGCTCGCCTACGTAACCACCACCAGCGCCAACCCCGAAGACCTCATGCCGGTGGTAGCGGCGCAAAAACAGCCGCTCGACAAGCTGATGGCCATCATCGAAAAGAACACGTCGAGCGATGACATCGCCCAGCTGCAAACCCAGCTGCAGCCTATCGTTGACGAGTTCGCCACGGTTGGCAAAGACATCACGTTCGCGCAGGCGAAGCAAATATTTAGCGTAGCTGAAAAGGTGCGCGCGGGGATCATCAAGTGAGGTCTTCGTACTCGACGTACTCCCCCACGCCATTAGGAATAACCTTCTTGGGAGCTTCGGGCGGTGCCTCGTGCGCCGCCTGTTTTTTTGCCGTATGCTGGTTCAAATCTGCGCCCATACGCCGCGCCAGGTGCCGCATCCACAAGCGAAGCAAATAGCCGCCCAGAGGCCGAGCAACGAGTCTTATAAGCAGGATAATGAGGACGAGAATTAGCAGGAAGCGAGCCATTTTTTTAGTTCAAAATTTAAGATTTCAAATTGCTATTTACCACGAAGCCGCGAGAAAAATTTCTCGCGGCTTCCATCTTTACTACATCGCACAATCGCATATCGCACATCGTACAATCGCACATCGCATCGCTACTCCGTCGAGAGAATTTTCACCTCCGTGCGGCGGTTGCGGGCGTGCTCTTTTTCGGTACGCGCATTTTTCACAATGGGGCGGGTGGGGCCGTAGCCCTTGGCCACTATGCGGTCGAGGTCGATGCCTTCCTTGATGAGGTAGTTCACGCACGACTGCGAGCGGCGCTGCGACAGGCTCATGTTGGTCTCCATCGAGCCGTTAGAATCGGTGTGCGAGCTAAGCTCAATGCGCACGCTCGGGTTGATTTTCATAAACGACACCAGCTTGTCGAGCTCCTTGAACGCGGACTTATTCAGCTCCGCTTTGGCCACGGCGTAGTTCACGTTGTCCACCTTGAAGGTGGTGCCCGTCGAGAGTTTGCGCACCACAAGGGTAACGTAAACGTTGTTGTCAACAACCTTCGATTCTACCACCGCCGGCTTTACCGGCTGCTTACCTTTCTTGCCTTTTGGGGCGGGCTTTGCCGACGCTTTTGGGAGTGTAGCAGCCTTGATGTTGTCAACCGAAGCCGGCACGTAGCCTTTCGACTGCGCGTCGAGGTTGTAGACGTTATTGGGCACTAAGTCGAAGTAGGCTCTGCCTGCGCCGTCGGAAACGCGCACCTCGCCGCGCTTTTTGGTGAGGTCCATCAGCTTGAGCTCCATGTTTTCGATGGGCGAGGTATCGGTGCCATTCACGCTCACCACCGTAACCACCAGCAGCGGCTTACCCACAACCGGTTTCGGCATCGGCTTCACCTCGCCGGTGCTGGTTTTGACAAACGAGTAGATGTCGTCGCCAAGGTAGCCGCCAGGCCGGTTGGAGGCCAGCACGCCTTCTTTATCCGAGCCGGGCAAAAATACCATGGCAAAGTCGGCAAACGGCGAGTTGAGCGGCTTGCGCTGGTTCTCCACGCTCTTCCACTTGCCGATTTCGCCAACGGCTTTGAAGATGTCTAAGCCGCCAAGCCCTGGATGGCCGTTGGAGGAGAAGTAGAGCACGCCTTTGCCGTCGAGGGTGGGAAACACTTCTTGTTCGGGCGTGTTGATGACCTTGCCCAAGTTCTCGGGCTTGCCCCAGGTGCCGTCGTTGTTGAGGGTGCAGGAGTAGATGTCGAATCCGCCAACGCCATTGGGCATGTCGGACGCTAAGTAGAGCGTGCGCCCGTCGGCAGAAATGCAGGGGTTTTGCACCGAATAGGCAGGGTTGTTGTGGGGGAATGGCACGGGGTCGCCCCAAACGCCACCCTCCTTGTGCACGATGTAGATGCCGTTGGCATCCATCACGCCGCTTTTGGTCAGCGGGCTGTGGCAAAAATACATGGTGTTGCCGTCGGAGGTAAAGCACGCCATGCCGCTGTGCTGGCCGGTATTGAAGGGCGCGGGCAGCTCCCGCGGCGCAGTCCACACGTAGCTACCTAAAAATCCGTTGCCCACGTTTTCCTTTTTCTCAATGCTGGTCAGGTAGAGATGCGTGGTGTAAAATTGCTCGGGACCCTTTTGTGTGGCCTCCATTGTTTTGAGCGTTTTTTTGCTCTCCGTTGACATTTTGGCAATGCGCTTTTCTCTATCGCGTTCGCCGGTTTTATCTTCGAAATCGTTGCCGTCGTAAATGCTGTGCGACACTTTGCCGCTGGGCGGGTAATGCTTGGTGAAGTCGATAAGGGAGGTTCGGCCAAGATCGCTGCGCATTCGGATGAGGGTGCTGGTGTCCTCGTCGATGTCCTGGCCAAGTGCGGCTTTGGTGGCCAGCACTTCGTCGCGGTTGCCGAGCACGTACAGGCTGTCGCAGTTGGTGGTGTACACCAGCATCCCTTCGCAGAATGCGCTGGGGAACTCGTCGCGCAGCGTGCTGATGCGCCGCTCTGGAGTTGTCGTGTACATGGGGATACGCTTGGCGATGATGGCCGCGCTGTCGCAGTCTTCGATACGCTTCTGGGCCTCGCCTCGGCTGCCGCCCATGTCGATGTAGCTCTGGTAGGCCTTGCGCGCGTCGTCGTACTTGCCGTTCATCTTTAGCACGTCGGCGTAGGCGAGCGTTTGTGAAGCGTTCGGCAGCCGTCCACCGTTGCCGTTGCGAGCACGCATGTAGTAGTCTTCGGCCTCCGGGTAACGGCGTAACTTTTCGAGCACTTCGGCCATGTCGAGCGTGGCTTCAAGGCTGGGCTGCCGGTTGTAGAGCACCTGAAATTCTTCCAAGGCCGCCAGTACCGATTGGTACTCTTTTTTTGCCATCTGTTTTTTCGCATTCGCGCGCGTAGGCGCTGCCGTCGGCTGTGCCCACGCTGTGCCGCCGCCAGCAAGCAGCAGCAGCGTTAGTAGTAGCGTTATTTGTTGTTTTTTCATTACTATGATAATTTTTATAATCCAAAAAAAATTGTCGCGCAAAAGTACTAAAATTTTAAATGCTACCAGCAATAAGCTGTGATTTTGCTTGAAAAATCTTGCGTTAGGCCTCTCCATGTTTGCTCTCATCAACAACAAACAAGTTTACAATCAATTTATTGCACCTGTTTCCCCGTGCTTTATTTTTTTTGCAAGGCTAAAAAAATTACCCACCAAAATTATCGTACATCACCATTTCGTTGGGCACGCCAAGATTGTAGAGCATCGTGGTGGCAGCAGCCGTCATCATCGGCGGGCCGCAGAGGTAGTACTCCACGTCTTCGGGCGCGTCGTGCGACTTCAAATATTGGTCGTAAATCACCTGGTGGATAAAGCCCGTGGGGCCAGTCCAGCCGTCGGTTTGCAGCGGGTCGGAGAGGGCGATGGTGAAGCGAAAGTTGGGGAATTTTTTTTCGATAGCGCGAAAATCTTCCTCGTAAAAAACCTCGCGCAGCGAGCGTGCGCCGTACCAAAACGTAACCTTGCAGCCGGTGCGTAGCGTGTGGAACAAATGGAAGATGTGCGAGCGCATGGGCGCCATGCCTGCACCGCCGCCGATGAACATCTTTTCGCTGCTCGTGTCGCGCAGAAAAAATTCGCCGTACGGTCCCGAAATGTTCACCTTGTCGCCCGCCTTGCGCGAAAAAATATACGACGAGCAAACACCCGGATTGACGCCTGCAAATGCGCCTGCAGCCTTGTCCCAGGGCGGCGTGGCGATGCGCACGTTGAGCATAACAATGTTGCCCTCGGCAGGGTGGTTGGCCATCGAGTAGGCGCGGTAGGTGGGCGCAGAATTTTTCATCTTCAGCTCCCAAATTTTCATCCTGTCCCAGTCTTCGCGAAATTGCGGCTCCACGCTCAGGTCGCGTGCGTAGTTCACCTCGCAGGGTGGCACGTCCACCTGCACGAAGCCACCCGACTTGAATTGCAGCGTTTCGCCCGCGGGCAGCTTCACCACAAACTCCTTGATGAACGTGGCCACGTTGCGGTTGCTCACCACCTCGCACTCCCATTTTTTGACGCCCAAAATAGCTTCGGGAATGGCCACCTCCATACGCTCGCGCACCTTGACCTGGCACGCCAGCCGCCATCCTTGCTGCTGCTGCTGGCGCGAAAAAAATCCCTGCTCGGTGGGTAGTATGCCGCCGCCACCGCTCATCACGCGACACCGGCATAGGCCGCAGCTGCCACCGCCGCCGCAGGCCGACGATAGAAAAATTTTGCTGTTGGCCAGCGACGCCAGCAGCGACCCGCCCGCGCTCACCTGCAGCGTACGCTCGCCGCCGTTGATGCGTAGCTCTACGTTGCCCTGCGGTACAAGGCGCTGCCTCGCATACAGCAGCAGCGACACCAGCAGCAGTATGATGAGCAAAAAGACGGATAATGCGATGAACGTTGTTTGCATAATTTTTAGATTTCAAATCTCAGACTTTAGCACTTGGCGGCAAAGGTAGAAATTTTTTCGTGCGCCTGCAAAATTTGGGCGATTTTTGCAGCGTGTTTTTCGTACCTTTGCGTCGCTAAAATCTGAAATTTGAAATCTGAATTATGAGACACTGCCTCTCTATTTTCGCACTACTTTTGAGCTTAGCCTCTGCCGCGCAAACCCTGCCCCAGCCTATGCAGCCGCCACGTTTGCTGAACGATTTTGCCGCCATTTTCGCACCGCAGCAGCAGCTGGCAATCGAGCAAAAGTTGCGCATTTACCACGACTCCACATCCACGCAAATCTACGTCGTTACCCTCGCCAACACCGATGGATACTCGCTTGCGCAGCTGTCGCCCTTGCTCTTCGAGCAGTGGGGCATTGGGCAAAAGGACAAAAATAACGGCCTGCTTATCCTCGTCAAACCCAAGCGTGGTGCGGAACACGGCGATGTGTTCATCGGCACCGGATACGGCATGGAGGGCGTGCTGCCCGACGCGATTTGCAAGCGCATCATCGAGCTGGAAATGCTGCCACACTTTCGTACCAACGACTATTTTTCGGGCATCAACGCTGCCGTTGATGCCATCATTTCCGCCGCCGCGGGCGAGTATCGGGCGGTGCCGAAAGCCAATAACGGCGCACCTTCGCGCGTTATCCCGCTGCTCGTGCTCGCGCTGCTAATAGCCATTTTTATCGCCGGTCGCAAGGGCAACGGAAAGGGCAACGGCGGCAGCAAACGCAACAACAGCGGGCTGTTCTTTTTGCCCTTCCTGTGGGGCAGCGGACGTCGCAGCAGCGGCGGTTTTGGCAGCGGCGGATTTGGTGGGATGGGCGGTTTCGGCGGAGGCGGTGGCGGACGCTCTGGCGGCGGCGGAGCGGGAGGACGGTGGTGATTTTTGATGGCGGAATCAGCGCATCCGTAGCAATTGGCAAAATAAAAATAATATCGTATTTTTGCCCCGCAATGCATTTACATTGCAGCGCTAATTGGCGCTTATCATTCACAAAAATCTTGGTACATAAATGAGCTGCAAACACCTACACCTCTTGCCCATTCTGGCATTGCTCACCATCTCTCACGCGCGCGCGCACGACACAATTCACGACACGATTGCGGTGCGAAAGCTGCAGAGTTTTGCCCGCAACGTCAACGCGTTTTCCTACCTCTACGCGCAGGAAAAAGTGTTTGTGCACCTCGACAACACCTGCTACTACATCGGCGAAACGATGTGGTTTCAGGCCTACGTGGTGAGCGCGCAAACCTTGCTGCCAGCCAACTTAAGCAAGGTGCTCTACGTGGAGCTGCTCACCGCAAAGGGCGAGCTGCTGATGTCCAAAAAGCTGAAAATTGAGAACGGACGCGCTCCGGGCGAGTTCGCGA
>JAITOI010000117.1 GCA_031289995.1 Prevotellaceae bacterium
GAATCGCTCTCCCGCCCACCAGAAAGGACGTGCAGCGCGGCTTAGTATTAACGCGGTTGAAAATTAGCGCTTTTACTTTACCCTTGTAGTCTTGCAGCAAGGGTTTGTCCATGTAGGCCAACGTCCGCTTGTCGGGGTCGTGGTAGAGCACGTCGGCGGCAAGGGTGAACTGTCCCGACTCGTCTTTCACCAAGTCGCCTAATAGTATCCACTCGTCGGGGTACTGCCTTTTTTATTTCTTCAATAGTTTGTTGCATGATGTTGATGCTTTAGCGTGAAAAATAGTTGAATGTCCACGGCTACAAAGTTAGTAAAAACTTTTGAAGTACTGCACATGAAAGAAGATTTTTTATATATCTTTGCAGCGCTTTTTTACGGGTTGGTAAATTAAAAAATTATACATTCGCATGAAAAACATTATCCTTCTTGCCCTGTGCTTGTCCTTGGCGGGCTGCGCCGGGCAGCCGGAGTTTTCGCCGGCCGATTACGTCAACCCCTTCATCGGCACCGGCGCGGTGCAAGGCAGCTTGTCGGGCAACAATTTTCCGGGCGCTCTTGTGCCCTGGGGCATGGTGCAGCTTAGCCCCGACACGCGCCACGTTCCCGACTGGGACTGCGCCTCGGGCTACGACTACAACGACTCGCACATCTGCGGATTTAGCCACACCCACCTCAGCGGCACGGGCGTTGCCGACCTGTTCGACGTGCTGCTCATGCCCTTCACCTGCGCCCCGAAAAGCGGCAGCGACGACTACGCCTCGCGCTTTGCGCACAGCCGCGAGAGCGCCCGCGCAGGCTACTACCAGGTGGAGCTCGCGGACTACGGCATCAGCGCCGAGCTCACCACCACGCCTCGCGTAGGTTTCCACCGCTACACCTTCCCCAAAGACTCGGCGTTGCACCTCCTCGTTGACCTCAACCACTCGCGCAAAAAAGGCGACTGGGGCACGCGCATACTCGACGCGCAGCTGCGTTTGGTTGACCCCTACACGCTCGAAGGATACCGCCTCATCACAGGCTGGGTGTCGGCTGCGCGAAAAGTCTACTTCCAAATCAAGCTGTCGCAGCCCGCAATAATGCCCTCCGCCGCGCAAGGTTTTTTGCTCAACGGGAGCAAGCTGAGCGTGGCGCTGACGTTCGATTCGGCGAAGAGTGATGGGGGAGAGCTGCTGGTGAAAGTTGCCCTATCGCCCGTCAGCATTGCCAACGCGCGGCGCAACATGGGCGAGCTGCCCGCATGGGATTTCGACGCCACGGCGAGCGCCGCAAAAGCCTTGTGGAATGCGGAGCTGGGCAAGATTGAGGTGGAGGGCACGGCGCAGCAGAAACAGATTTTTTACACCGCGCTTTACCACACCATGGTTCACCCCAACCTGCTCTGCGATGCCGATGGCAGCTACGCCCGCGGCGATATGACCGACGCCACGACGGGCAACGCCGAGGCGCACTACTCCACGTTTTCGCTCTGGGACACCTACCGCTCGCTGCACCCGCTCTACACCCTGCTGCACCCCAAGCGCAATGCCGACATGGTGCGCAGCCTGCTGCGAGGCTACGAGAATTACGGCTTTTTGCCCATCTGGCAGCTGTGGGGACAGGAAAACTACTGCATGATTGGCAACCACGCCATCCCCGTGGTGGTTGACGCGGCGCTGAAAAACGCTGCCGGCCTGGACAAGGAAATAGCCTACGACGCGGTGCGAAATTCGTCGCTGCGCAGCCACCAAAACTCGCCGTTTGAGCTGTGGGAAAAGTACGGCTACATGCCCGAAAACCTGCAGTCGCAGTCGGTGTCCATCACCCTCGAAATGGCGTACGACGACTGGTGCGTGGCGCAGCTGGCGCAACACCTGGGCAAGGGCGACGACTACCGGTATTTTTCGCGTCGCTCCGCATTCTACAAAAACCTGTTCAACCCGCAAACAAAATTCTTCCAATCGAAGGACGACAGCGGCGCGTGGATGCAGCCCTTCGACCCCTACAAGTACGGCGCCAACGGCGGATACCCCTTCACCGAGGGCAACGCCTGGCAGTACTTTTGGTACGTGCCACACGCGGTGGATACGCTCATCGCCATGGTGGGCGGCAGCGATGTCTTTTGCGCCAAGCTCGACACCTTCTTCCGCTCCAACATCCACGAGGGCTTGAACAGCAACGCCTCGGGCTTCATCGGGCAGTACGCGCACGGCAACGAGCCGAGCCACCACGTGCCCTACCTCTACGCCATGGCCGGACAGCCGCGCAAAACGCAGCAGCACGTGCAGCAAATTATGCGCACGCTCTACAACACCAGCTCGTCGGGCTACGCGGGCAACGAGGACTGCGGCGCCATGTCGGCCTGGTACGTGTGGAGCGCGCTCGGCTTCTACCCCGTCAACCCCGCCGACGGACGCTACATCATCGGCGCACCGCTGCACGACAAGGCCACGCTGCGCTTGCCCAACGGCAAAACATTTTCCGTCCTCGCCCGCAGGTCCTCGCCGCAGGATACTTACGTGCAGAAAATAAGGCTCAACGGCAATGATTACAACGA
>JAITOI010000128.1 GCA_031289995.1 Prevotellaceae bacterium
AAAGCGAGTGCAAAGGTAATACATTTTTTTTATTCTGCAAAACATTTTTCAAAATATTTTTTTGATGGCCTTACTAATTGTTGAGAACAAGCGTTTTACGGCTCGAAAAAAAATGTCTACGACAGCGCTTGTTCGATGTCAGCAAGCAGGTCGTTGATGTTTTCGACGCCAACGGAGATGCGAATCAACGTGTCGGAGATGCCAACTTTTTCGCGCTCGGCTTGGCTCATCGAGGCGTGCGTCATCAGGCATGGCAGCTCGGCCAGCGACTCCACGCCGCCTAAACTTTCGGCCAGCGTTACCACTTTCAGCCGCTCTAAAAACCGCGTGGCGTCTGCCATTTGGCCGTGCATCTCGAACGATATCACGCCGCCGAAACCGCTTGCCTGCTGCCGCGCCAGCGCGTACTGCGGATGGCTGGGCAAGCCTGCGTAGAGCACGCGGCGCACGCGCGGATGTTGCTCCAAATATTGCGCCACGATGAGCGCGTTGTGCTGGTGCTGCTCCATGCGCATGGCGAGCGTCTTGAGGCCGCGCATGGTAAGGTAGGCGTCGAACGGCGGCATCACTGCGCCCACCGAATTTTGGAAGAACACCAGCTCGTCGTGAAGCTCGTCGTTGTTGAGCAGCAGGGCGCCGCCAAGCACGTCGCTGTGGCCGCCGATGTACTTGGTGAGGCTGTGCAAAACTACGTCGGCACCGAGGTCGAGCGGGCGCTGAAAGTAGGGCGAGAGGAAGGTGTTGTCGACCACCAGCGTGAGGTTGTGGCGGTGCGCAATGTCAGCAATGGCGCGGATGTCGGCGATTTTCATCAGCGGGTTGGTGGGCGTTTCGAGCCACAGCATTTTGGTATTTTTGGCTACGGCCTGCTCCACCGCTTCGGGCATGGTGGCGTCGGCGTACGACACGCTGATGCCGAATTTTTGAAACACCTGCGCGAAGATGCGCTTGGTGCCGCCGTACAAATCGTCGAACGCCACAATGTGGTCGCCGGCCTTGAGCAGCGCGAGCATCAGCGTGCTTTGCGCCGCCGAGCCGGAGCTGAAAGCAAGGCCGTACTTGGCGTTTTCGAGCGCGGCCAGCTTGACCTCGAGCGCCTCGCGAGTTGGATTTTGCATGCGAATGTACTCGTATTGGCCGGGTCTGGCCACGTGCTGCCGTCCGAATGTTGACGCCAGATGGATAGCGGCAACGGCATCGGCGGTGGCGCCTTCGCGAAGGTCAATTGGCTCGCCTGCGCGAATGGCCAAGGTTTCGAATCCGTAGTGTTGGTGCGGGTTTTCCATGTTTTTAATAGGGGGTTACTTGATAGACAAAATAGTTGAGCCAGTTTTGAAAAAGCAGGTTAGCGTGCGAGCGCCAGCGTACTAATGGCGGCTCTTGCGGGTTGTTGTGGTGAAAATAGTTGTGCGGAATGTTGATGGGTAGTCCCTTCGCGAGGTCGCGCCGGTACTCGTTTCCGAGCGTTTCGGGAGCGTACTCCGAGTGGCCGGTGATGAAGATTTCGCGACCCTCGCCACCCTGCACGATGTACACGCCGGCATCCGCCGATTCGGAGAGGATGGCAAGCTCTGACACAGCTTCGATGTCGCGCTTGCGCAGCTCGGTGTGGCGGCTGTGCGGTGCGAAAAACACCTCGTCGAAACCTCGAAATAGCGGGCTATGCGGCACGTTGAGCGTGTGCTCAAAGATGCCAAACATTTTTTGCGGCAGCGGGTATTTTTTCACGCCGTAGTAGTGGTACAGTGCGGCCTGCGCAGCCCAACAGATGAACATGCTGGCGGTAACGTGGGTCTTTGCCCAGTCGAGAATTTGCGTCAGCTCGTCCCAGTAGTTCACCTGCTCAAACTCCAGCAGCTCTACGGGTGCGCCGGTAACGATGAGGCCGTCGTAGCGGTCGTTCCGGATTTTGTCGAAGCTGATGTAGAATTCGCGTATATGCTCGATGGGCGTGTTTTTCGACTCGTGGCTTTGCAGCCCAATGAGGTCGAGCTCCACCTGCAGCGGCGAGTTGGAGAGCACGCGCACGAGGTCGGTTTCGGTGTCAATTTTGAGCGGCATCAGGTTGAGCATTGCCACGCGCAGCGGGCGTATATCCTGCGATGTGGCCCGCGTGCTGTCCATCACAAAAATATTTTCCTTGCGCAGCAACTCGATAGCGGGAAGGCGGTCGGGGACGTTTAAAGGCATCTTAGATTTGAGATTTGAGATTTGAGACCTGCGATTTTAAATTTCAAATTTCAAATTTTTTCGCCAGCGCTCGTAGGCCTCCACGGTGGCTGCCACGTCTTGCTGTTGGGGCGTTATGGTGTGCGTTTTTTTAAGCGAGGCAAAGGCTTCCTGCTCGCTTGCGTAGATGCCCGCGCCAATGCCTGCGCCGCGTGCAGCGCCGGCAGCGCCGTCGGTGTTGTAGAGCTCGATGGTGGCGCCGGTAATGTTCGCCAAGGTTTGCCGAAAAATCGGGCTGAGGAAAAGGTTGGCGTAGCCCGCGCGAATGGTGGTGGTTTCGATGCCCATCGCGTTCATAACTTCCATCCCGTAGCGGAACGCAAACGCAATGCCCTCCTGCGCTGCGCGGATGAGGTGAGCCTTGCCGTGGCGGTTGAAGCTCAGGCCGTGCACGGAGCATCCCGCCTCGCGGTTGCACAGCATGCGCTCGGCACCATTGCCAAACGGCGCGATGCTCAAGCCCTCGCAGCCAACAGGCACAACGGCTGCCAGCTCGTTCATCGTAGCGTAGTCGATGTTGTTGGGCGCAATGTTGCGCTTCATCCACGCGTTGAGAATGGCGGCGCCGTTGATGCACAGCAACACGCCAATGCGCGTGGAGGCGGCGCTGTGGTTGACGTGCGCAAACGAGTTGACGCGCGACAGCGGGTCGTACTGCGCCTTGCCGTTAACGCCGTACACCACGCCCGATGTGCCCGCCGTGGCCGCCACTTCGCCCGGATGCAGCACGTTTAGCGAAAGCGCGTTGTTGGGCTGGTCGCCTGCGCGGTAGGTAATGGGCGTGCCCGCGGCAAGCCCCAGCTCGACGGCGGCGGCCTTGCTCAGGTAACCCTGAACTCCGAAAGTTGGCGTCAGCTCTGGGATGAGCGCGGTGTCGAAGCCGAAGTAGTCGAACAAAAATTTGGCAGGCGCGTTAGCTGCAAAGTCCCAACCGATGCCCTCCGACAAGCCCGACGCGGTGGTGCAAACCTTGCCGGTGAGCCGCATGGCGAGGTAGTCGCCGGGTAGCATAAAGTAGCGTGCACGCGCGTAGAGCGTCGGCTCGCAGTCCTTTACCCAGGCCAGCTTTGCGAGGGTGAAGTTGCCGGGAGAGTTGAGCAGGTGCGGCAAGCATTGCTCGCTGCCCAGCGCCTCAAACGCTTGCTGGCCGTAGGGTACAGCGCGGCTATCGCACCAGATGATGGCGTCGCGCAGCGGACGCAGATGCTCGTCAACCAGCACCAAGCCGTGCATTTGGTACGACAGGCCGATGGCTTTCACCTCGCTTGCCTTCACGCCCGACGCGCTGAAAGCCTCGCGGGTGGCGGCTTTCAGGTTGCTCCACCAGGCCTCGGGGTTTTGTTCTGCCCAGCCTATCTTGATGGATTTAATCTCCATTTCCTGCTTGGGGCAAAAGGCGGAGGCTTGCTGTTCGCCGCTCGCCGCGTCCACCAGCGAGACCTTTACCGATGAGCTTCCGAGGTCGATGCCCAGCAGCTTATTTCCTGCGTTTTTCATTGCTCAATTTTTCAATTTTAGTGCACAAATGTTATCTTTTTTTTGCTATCGCGCTTGTATATTTTTTCGTCGAACAAGTAGTAGTGGGCGGGCTTG
>JAITOI010000164.1 GCA_031289995.1 Prevotellaceae bacterium
TTAGATGACATTGGATGAAACGAAATGTGGGTAGAGCCTTGTAGAACGCTTAAATTTTGGTGCGGTTACCCTGCCCCTCAAAAAATCTGAACTCCGAAATTATGTACCTTTGCCCCCCAAATTCAGACCATGATGAAAAGCATTTTTTATTGTGCCACGAGCATGTTGATGGCGCTTCCGTTGGTAGGTTTTGCGAGGCAGGAAAGCGACAGCCTGAGCCACCTCAAGCCCACCAGCTCGCAGCTCACAAGTCGCATATCGAACATCGCACACCGCATATCGAACGTCGAAAATAGCTACTGGTTCGAGGTGCAGGAGGAGGAGGGGCCGCTGCTCAACGCCACGCACGATGCGTCGGGAGAAGTCGAAGTGGCGGCCTCCAACTACCGCGCACACTCGCTCAAATTCGCATGGCAGCTTAGCCCCGACCACATCTACAGCTCGCTCTACCGTATGCCGCTGCTGGGCTTGGGCGCCTACTTCGGCAACTTCAAAAATCAGGACATCGGCTATCCGGTTGCGCTGTTTGCATGGTTCGAAATTCCGGTGCTGGAGCGCAAGAATTTTTCGTTCGGCTACACCGGAGGCTTTGGCCTGGCTTGGGATTTCAACGCCTACAACGCGGAGATGAACGCCGACAACGTGTTCATCAGCACCACGCGCAACTGCTACGTTGACCTGTCGCTCTACGGCAGCTACCGCGTCAACGAACACTTTGCAGTCGGCGCCAGCGTTGGGCTGAAGCACTTCTCCAATGGCGCACGACGCAAGCCCAACTACGGCATCAACATCGTTCCGGTGGGACTAACGGCAAAATTTCAGCTCTCCGACCACAGCAGAAATGTTGGCCATCGCCCGCTCGACCTACCCAGCTACATCCCGTACTGGCGGCTGAACGCGAAGGTCGCCTACGGCCTAAAGCAGAACAGCATTGGCTCGCCAACCTACACCAAGGGCACGGTGGGCATAAGCGTGATGCGCCAGCAATCGTACAAGTACCGCTGGGGCATTGGGCTGGAGGCCACGCTGGCGCTGGGCGAGGACGACCGCGGAAGCCGGCGCACGGGCTGGCGTGAGGTCGTTAGCCCCGCGGCCACGCTGTGCTGGGAGTGGGTGGTGGTGCCGCCAGTCGCCGTGCCCGTCGAGCTGGGCGCGTACCTGCAGCAGCCCAAGGCCGGCAACGGCGAGCAGCGCTGGTACTACGAGCGCGTGGGCGTGCGCGCCTACCTCACGCAGCAGCTGTGGCTGGGGCTAACCATCAAGGCGCACGCCGCCAGCGCTGATTTTTTTGAGTGGGGCCTTGGCTTCGCGCTGCACAACAATACCAACCCACGAATGCTTCGCTAAACGATGGACGCACTTTTATTCAGCATCGGCTGCATAACGCCGCTGTTTTTGATGGCGGCAACGGGCTACCTCCTCAAGGCGGTGGGCGTGCTCACGCCGCCTGTGGCTGCGGGCATCAACAAGCTGGTGTTTAATTTTGCGCTGCCGATACTGCTGTTCGAATCGGTGGCCACCGCTCGCCTGTCGCAGCTGTTTGCGCCATCGCTCATCGCCTACACGGCGGGGGCTACAGCCATTATTTTTGCGCTCGCGTGGCTCGGTGCCGAGCTGCTGTGCAAGGACAAAAGCGTCGTTGGCGTGGTGGTGCAGGGCACGTTTCGCGGCAACTACGCCATCATCGGGCTGTTCCTCATCGAGAGCATGCTGGGGCATCGCGGGCGCGGTGCGATGGTGGTGGCGGTGGTGGTGCCGCTCTACAACATCCTGTCGGTGCTGGTGCTGTCGGTGCGCGGCAAGGCGAGGCAGGGCCTGCGCTTGCGCGATGTGCTGCGCGGCATTTTGACCAACCCGCTCATCATTGGCATTGCGTGCGGGCTGCCGTTTGCCGTTTTCGACACCCCTGTTTTTGAGCTGCGCGAAGCAAAATTTTTGACCTCCACCATCGCCACGCTTGGCAGCATGGCCAACCCCTTAGCGCTGCTCAGCATTGGCGCGTCGCTGAGCGTGGGCGAGCTGAAATCTACCTGGCGCACGGCGGCGGTGGTGTCGGTAGTCAAGCTGGTGGTGGTGCCGCTGGTGTTCCTCGGCATTGCCTTTGCGCTGCGCGGTCTGCTTGGCTTCGACGGCGAAGACTTGACCATCGTGATGGTGATGCTGTGCGTGCCCACCGCCGTGGCCAGCTACATCATGGCCACGCAAATGAGCGCCCACGCCAGCCTCGCCGCCGGCATTGTGCTGCTCAGCTCGGTCGGCTCGGTGCTTACGCTGGCGGTGTTTATTTATTTTTTTAGGCTGTGGGGGGTGATTTAGTTGGAGGGTATTACCACTCGCTTGTCGTCATTGATCCCCTGCTGCAAGTTTTTTGATAATTGCATCACTCGCTCGTCGTCATTGCGGGCTTGACCCGCAATCTCCTTGCTAACCTACTCCGCATTCGTCGCAATGATGGCATGATGGGAGCAATTGCGGATCAGCGGAGAGATTGCGGGTCAAGCCCGCAATGACGGCGCTGTGGGAAGCGGACGGCAACCAACGCGCGTCTGGCGCACGGAGCACAGACCTCCTTCGAGGCACGACCTACACCCGTGCGCCATGCAGAGCTACGCAAAGCGCACCTGCTGTAGTTCGTGAGCAAACGAATGAATTGCCTTGTCCATTTTCATCGCAACTTTGGGTGACGGTTTTTTGAAACCGGAAACGTACTGCGGCAGCTGCGCTTGGCTGATGCCCGTCATCCGTTCAAGCGACGATGTGGTGAACACTGTGGCGTAGTGCGTCAAAAATGAAGGCGCGTCAAATTTATACTCAAATTCCACTTCGCCTTGTAGCGCGGGCGGCAAAATCGTGTTGTGTTTTTTGTACAGCTGCAAGCTTTCGTTCAAGCTTTGTTTGGCTTCTTCCACCGTGTCGCCCTGCCCGTAGATGCCTGCAACATCTTCTATCCATGCGCCGTATGTTGTGTCGCCTTTGGCAATAGTTGCTGTTAGCTTTCCCATTTTTATGTTTGTTTGATGATTAAATATCCATGTCCGCGGCCGTAAAAATACGGGAAATTTTTGATATTGATACTACCTGACAAAAAACATGACTCAGTTTAGCTAATCCCACACAGGCTGTCCCCCTGCCGCAAGACAACCCACCACCCACAAATGAAAAAATAATTCGTACCTTCGCCACCCAAATTTTCGTTCGTAATTCGTAATCCCTAACCCGTAATTAATTCGTAATTCATGCTCACCACTCTCGACATCTCCATCATTCTGGGCTACCTCGGAGTCCTTGTGTTTATTGGGTTTTACCTCAAGCGACGGGCGCAGCAAAACCTGCAGTCGTACCTGCTGGGTGCAAAAAGTATTCCGTGGTACATGCTCGGCCTGTCCAACGCCTCGGGCATGTTCGACATTTCGGGCACCGTGTGGCTCGTTGCCATCACCGTGGTGTACGGCCTGAAGAGCATCTACCTGCCGTGGGTGTGGCCGGTGTTCAACCAAATTTTTCTCATGGTCTACCTCTCGGCATGGCTGCGCCGCTCGGAGTGCACCACCGGCGCCGAGTGGATTGGCTTCCGCTTTGGGCGCGACCGCGGCGCGATTACCTCGCACTGGATTGTGGTGCTCTTCGCCGTGCTCGTGGGCTTGAGCATGCTCGCCTACGGCTTCATCGGGCTGGGAAAATTTGTGGAGATTTTTCTGCCGCTCAAAACTCTGCTCCCCTTCATGAGCTTCGTGCCCGACGCCTACGTGCCGCACGTGTGGGGCATTGCGTTCACGCTCATCGCCGTGTTCTACTCGCTCATGGGCGGCATGATGAGCATCGTGTGGGCCGATGTGGCGCAGTACGTGCTCATGGCTGTTGCCAGCGTGGGCGTAGCGGTCATCGCCACGCTGCACCTCGACGCCGACGCGCTCTCCGCCTTGCTTCCCGCGGGCTGGCACTCGCCCGGCTTTGGGCTGACGCTCGACATGGTGTGGGACGGAAAATTTTCGGAGTTCAACACCCGCATTGCCAGCGACGGCTACCAGCTCTTCAGCCTCTTCTTCGGCATGGTGCTGCTCAAGGGCGTGATGGCAAGCGTGGCGGGACCTGCGCCCACCTACGACATGCAAAAAATTCTCTCCACCCGCTCGCCCCGCGAGGCAGCGCTCATGAGCGGCTCCGTGTCGTTCATCCTCATGCCCGTGCGCTACCTCATGATTACCGGATTTGCCGTGCTGGGCTTGGTTTTGTTCGACGACATCAAAGACCAAATCACCACCAACGGCGCGATAGATTTCGAGCTCGTGCTGCCTGCCGTGGTGAGCCATGCGTGGATTCCTGCCGGCCTAACGGGGGTGCTGCTGGCAGGCTTGCTGGCCGCCTTCATGTCCACCTTTGCGGGAACGCTCAACGCCGTGCAGGCCTACCTTGTCAACGATATTTACCTAAAATATTTTGCGAAAGATGCTGCCGCAAAATCCTCATCAGCCAGCCGCGCCAACGTGCTGGTGGGCGTGGCTGTAGTGCTTGTCAGCATTGGGTTTGGCGTGCTGGCGCAGGACGTGAACAGCGTGCTGCAGTGGGTTACCAACGCGCTCTACGGAAGCTACATTGCCGCCAACGTGCTCAAGTGGCACTGGTGGCGGTTCAACGGGCGCGGCTTTGCCTGGGGCATGGGCGCCGGCATGTTGCCCGCCCTCGTCATCCCGCTCATACCGTGGTTCAACGGCGTGAACCCGCTCTACTACTTCCCCATCATCCTTGCGTTTTCGGTGCTGGGATGCGTGGCTGGCGCTTACTCCGCGCCGCCCACCGAGCTGGAGGTGCTCAAAAAATTCTACGCCAAAACGCGCCCGTGGGGCTTCTGGAAGCCAATCCACGACTTGGTTGTAGCCAACGACCCATCGTTCCAAAAGAACACCGCTTTTGGTCGCGACATGGCCAACGTAGCCATCGGCATCGTGTGGCAGTGCGCCCTGATTGTAGCGCCCATCTACCTTGTGCTGCAACAGTACTGGGCAATGGGCACGGCGCTCATGGTGATTGTGGTGGCCTCGCTGGCGCTGAAAAAGAATTGGTACGATAGGCTGTGATTGAGGATTTGAGGATTTGAGGATTTGAGGATTTGAAGATTGCGGCTATAAGTTTGCTGAGCAAGTCGTGCATGGTAAAAAAACATATTGTGAAAACAGAAAAAAGTATCGTAAGAAAAGTGGTTTGGTGGCGTTCTCCGCTCGTGAAAGGATGAAAACAGTTGGTTTGGCCATTTCTCCGTTCGA
>JAITOI010000217.1 GCA_031289995.1 Prevotellaceae bacterium
GCAGGTCGACGTGGCGCTCGAAGCGCGCAGCTACTTCGCCTGGGGACGCACCATTCCGGAGGATATTTTTCGGCACTTCGTGCTGGTGTACCGCGTCAACAACGAGTACCTCGACAGCGCCCGCAGCGTGTTTTTTGCGGAGCTGAAGGAGCGCGTAAAGCCTTTGTCGATGGGCGATGCAGCGCTTGAGGTGAACCACTGGTGCCACGAAAAAGCAACCTACCGCAGCACCGACGGGCGCACCTCTGCGCCGCTGGCTATGGTGCGCACGGCATGGGGAAGGTGTGGCGAAGAATCGGTGCTGACCGTAACCGCGCTGCGCGCCGTGGGCATCCCCGCGCGGCAGTGCTACACGCCCCGCTGGGTGCACACCAACGACAACCACGCATGGGTCGAGGTCTGGGTCGATGGCCGATGGCGCTACATGGGCGCCTGCGAGCCGGAGCCGGCGCTCGATGCGGCATGGTTCACCGCACCCGCCAAGCGAGCCATGATGGTGCACACGAACGTGGTGGGACCCTACAGCGGCGACGAGGAGAAGAACGTGCAGCAGCCCCTCTACTCCACGCTCAACGTGCTGGCCACCTACGCCGCCACACGCCGCATCAGCGCTCGCATTGTGGACGCGCAGGGGCAGCCGGTGGAGGGCGCAACGGTGCTGTTTAAGGTGTTCAACTACGCCGAGCTTTACCCCATCGTTAGCTCGTTGAGCAACGCGCGTGGCGAGGCGTCCATCATCTCCGGCATGGGCGATGTGGTGGTGTGGGCGCGGAGCGAAAATGCGTTTGGCTACGCCAAGTTTGGCGCCACCGACAGCACGCTCACCATCGCGCTCAACCGCAATGCCGGCGCGGAGTACAGCGAGGACTACGTGATGAACGTGCCGCCCGAACAGCGCATCGACAAGCTGCCCGACGAGCTGGTGGCGGCCAACAACATTCGCCTCGCGCACGAGGACTCCATCCGCAACGCCTACATGCAGCAGGCCTACGTGGGTGGCAATGCCGAAGCTATTCCCAGCTGGTCGCAGAGCGCAGCACACCGCGAAAAAATGATGCAGCTGCTGCGCGACGCGCAGGGCAACTGGCGCGAGATTGCGCGCTTCATCGTGGACAACAAGGACGCGCCGCTGCTCTTCCCCTTCCTCGCCTCGCTGACGAAAAAAGACTTGCGCGACACGCCCGCCGACGTGCTGCAAAACCACTTCCGCAACGGCCGCAAGAGCGCCGACATCCCCGACGACATCTACGCCAGCAAGGTGTTGTCGCCCCGCATTTCGCGCGAGCTGATACAGCCCTGGCGCAGCTACTTTCAGCAGCCCGCCATCGCGAATGCCATAGCCGGCGAGGCGCACAGCGTGGACAGCATCATCCGCTTCGTGGCGCAAAACATCGAGCTGCGCGATGCCGACAACTACTACAACAACCTGCTGATGCCGCAAGGCGTGTACGAGCTGCGGATGGCCGACCGGCGCTCGCGCGACGTATTTTTTGTGGCCGCCTGCCGCAGCCTCGGCTTCGCCGCGCAGCTCGAGGAGAGCACCGGAAAGCCGCAGTACTACGAGCGCGGGCAGTGGCTCAACGCCTACTTCGAGCCGGAAGATTCGGCGCAGCAAACCATACCCAGCCGCACGCCGCTGCTGCTCTCCGGCGACGCCAGCAACCTTGTCAGCCCCAGCTACAGCAGCAGCTACACGATAGCCGTATTCCGCAACGGCGACTTCCACACGCTAAACCTCGAAAGCAATCCGGCAGCATCGCGCCTGCCCTTCCGCACGCTGCTCGACGACGGCTACTACCGCCTCATGACGGGCAGCCGCAGCAGCGATGGATCGGTGGCGGTGGGCGTGCAGTACTTCAACCTCAGCGGCGGCAAGCAGCGCGAGCTGACGCTGCGCCTGCCCACCGTCAAGGACAAGCTGCAGCTCATGGGCAGCCTCGACCCCAACACGCTCGTTACGCTGCAAAACGGCGACAAGAAATCGCTCAAGGAGCTCGACAACGGCAAGGGCATCATGCTGTGCTTTGTGGACGTCGGCAAGGAGCCGTCGAAGCACATTCTGCAAGACCTTCCCGCGCAGCAAAAGGAGCTCGAAGAGTGGGGCGGCGGCATCCTGCTCATCACGCCGGATGATAGGCTGAGCAAGGCTTTCAGCGCCGACGCCTTCGCCAAGCTACCCTCGCAAACAAGCTGGGCAATTGACCACAACCGCAGCCTGCTCAACGCCGCCACCGCCGCCCTCAACATGGACTTTGCCGACGACTTCCCGTTCACTCTTTACCTCACCACGAGCGGAGGCATCCTCTACGCTACAACCGGCTACCGCATTGGGATTGGGGAGGAGATTATGAGGGTTGTGGGGAGGGAGAATTGATAGCTGTGCGACTGTGCGATGTGCGATATGCGACAATGCCATTGCTGAGTGAAGACATTTGATGTTCTGCATGGCGCACGGGTGTAGGGCCTGCCCCGAATAAGGCCTGTGCTCCGTGCGCAAGACCACACACGCATCGCTGGCTACTATGGTTAGCGAGCGAAGCCGAACTAAAGTTGCCTACAAAAATAAGGTTTTGCAATGGGTTGAGCTTGGCAAAGAACCTCACGGCTGGTGAGCGTGGTTTGCAAACCTCATTTCAACCTAATTTTTCTAACAAAACAACCTCAGTAGAGACGCGGTGCGCCAC
>JAITOI010000007.1 GCA_031289995.1 Prevotellaceae bacterium
AACTAATTACATGCCTTCACTTAATGTGTTACATAACCTATAAACCACATTAAGTAAACCCACCTAAATCTCATTCACATAGCTGGCTATGTCTTCATAGTTGAGGTTGTTCATGCAGCGAAAATGACCTTTGGGGCAGTCGTCAAAGCCGATGCGGGAGCAGGGACGGCATCGTAAGTTTTTGATTTCAAATATTTTAGACTTGGGGCCGGGGCAGTAGGGCGCCATGCCAAATTCGGGTACGGTGTTGCCCCAGACCGAAACGACATTTTTTTTGAGCGCCGCGGCAATGTGCATCAATCCGGTGTCGTGAGAAATGACGGCGTGGGCGCGTTCGAGGATGAGCGCCGACTGGTAGATGTCGAGCACGCCGCAGGCGTTGGTGGCGTTGGGTGTAGCCCTCACCACCTCGCAGGCCTCGGCGTAGGCATCCTCGCCGCCCAGCAGCACCGCGGGCAGGCGCAGCTTGCTGCACAGGTTGGCAAGCATCACCCAGGGCATCTTTTTGGTGGCGTGCTGGGCGCCGGCTGCAATGGCAATGAATTGGCCGCTCGCGGTGAGATTTTCGAGCGGCTCGGACAGCGATACGCGCGAGGGCATAAAGAAATCAAGCCCCGCACCGTCGTTGCGCACGCGCAGCCCGCAAAGGGTTTCGATGTACCTATCTACTACGTGCATATTTGGCGATAACAGGTTGATTTTAAACGTTGTATAGAGCCTCTTGTGCCACGAATTTTTTCGAACGGAAAAGGTTTTTTCGCCCAAATAAGTTTTGATGATGGCGCTACGCAGGTTGCTGTGCAGGTCGAGCACGTAGTCGAAGCGCTCGCGGCGCAGGCTTCGCAGCAAATCGAGCAGGCTGTCGCCCAGCACGTGAACCTTGTGCACGTAAGGGTTTTGCGACATCAGGCTGGCGTACTTTTGCTTGGTCACAAAGTGGATTTGCGCGTCGGGTCGCCGTTTTTTGAGCAGCCGCAGCACCGGCGTAGTCAGCACAATGTCGCCAATGGAGCTGAAGCGGATGACGAGGTACTTGTATCTATATCTGTCCATAACACAGTCTGTTACGTGCGCTATGTTTTGCGCTGCAGAAGGGTATCGGCAAAGCATCGCAGCGGCTCTTTGCTGTAGGTGAGCGAGGCCTGGCTGAGGCTCTGCATGGCCTGGTCGAAGCAGCGATTTTCGGCCTCGCGCAGCTGCTCGGCGGCATGAGCTTTGGCGTAAAAATCTTTGACCATCGTAACCTTTTCGTCGCCGTAGAGGGGGGCCTGCATCAGGCGCAAAAACTGCGTTCGGTCGTCGTCGTCGAGGCCGTCGCAGGTGGCCACAAAGAGGTAGGTTTTTTTTCCCGCCAGGATGTCGTGGCCTAAAGTTTTGCCAAATTCGGGCGTTTCGGCGTACACGTCGAGGTAGTCGTCGCGCAGCTGAAAGGCAAGCCCCAGCTGGTATGCGAAGCGATGGAGCTGGGGCAGCACGGCGTTTGGCGCGCTGCCCATTTGCGCACCCACGATGGCTGAGGCGGCGAACAGGGCAGCCGTTTTTTTGCCAATCATTGCGAAGTACTGCTCTTGGGTGATGCGCGGTAGCAGCTCGTAGTCGATGTCGAGCTGCTGCCCCTCGCAAACCTCGATGGCTGCTGCGCTGAAGGTTTTTTCCACGTCGAGATGGTGGGGCGCGTGCGATAGCGTTTTGTAGGCTTCGATGAGCATCGCGTCGCCCGCAAGGATGGCGGTGCTCAGCCCCCAGCGGGCCACCAGCGTGGGTTTGCCGCGTCGCACGGAGGCCTTGTCCATGATGTCGTCGTGGATGAGCGAGAAGCAGTGAAAGAGCTCCAGCGCAAGCGCGGCGCGGACGTGACGGGTCTCGACGTTCTGCAAAAACAGGTCGGTGCAGAGCAGCGTGAGCACCGGTCTCAGGTGCTTTCCGCCCGACGCAAGTGCGTATCGCATAGGCTGATATAGGGACTCCGGCGTTTCGGGAAACTCCAGCACGGAGAGCCACTGCTCAACCTTTTCTTCGAGCTGTGCAATAGTGTACATCGTCGTGCTGGCTTAGCTTTTCGCGTTTTGCGCTCCGCCGTTCATGCTGCAGTGCCCCACAAAAATGGCGCCCACCTCAATCATCAGCCTAACCACGCTCACGTCGCCCAGGACGCGGGCTGTGGGCTTCAGCGTGAGGAAATCGGAGGCCACAGTTTTGCCCTCCACCACGCCCAAAATGTCGGCGTTTTTGCAAACGATGTCGCCCTTGATGCGTCCCGTTTCGCCCACCACCAGCTTGCCTTTGGTGGTGATGTTGCCCTCCAACACGCCGTCAATTCGGATGTCGCCCGCCGCCGTGATAACGCCCGCAAACGTAGTGCCAGCGCAGATTCTGTTGATGCCGTTCGAGATAATTTCGGCCTCTTGTACCTTTCCCATAGTGCAAAAAAAAGTTTTCATTAAGTTGCAAATATAGGGTAATTTTTGTAATTTCGCAAATTTTTTCTTCAAAACTTTGTTGAAAAATGAAAAATTAGCAATTTAGGAATGAAAAAAGCACTCAAAATCATACTCCTGGCGTTAGGCTGCTTAACGCTTTTGCTCGTTGCGCTGGCGGGCGTTACGGTGGCCTACCGCAACGATATCATTGCCGCTGCGCTCAGCGTTTTGGCGCAAAATAACGAGCTTGAAGTTCGGGAAAAAGGCGTGAGCCTTGCCCTATCAACCAAGCTAAGTAACACCAGCTTACTATTTGATAGCGTGCACGTTAACACGGTGGCAAATGCGGCCTCAACCCTCGATGTTGCGGTGGATGCAGCCTCGGTTTACGTCGAGGTAAATTTGCTGCAATTCCTGCTGCACAAGGAGGTGAAAATCGAAAAAATTGTGGTGGTTGATGCCGCTTGGAACGTGCAGCAGCTGACGCCAAAAGTTAAAAAAAGTGAGGAAAAATCAGGCCTGAGCGCCACACAAGAGCTGCTGAAAAGCTTGCACCGCGTGCAGCTCGACCACAACCACGTAAGCTTCACCAGCGCGGGAAAGCGCTACGAGGCCGACGTTCACCGCCTCGTGGCCGACTTGCGGAGCCAAGACAGCACCAGCGAAATCGACGCTCGAGGCAGCGCCAGTCTGCAGCTCAAGCGAGGCTTAAACAGCGAAATTGCGGTTGATGGAAAGCTGATTTTGGACAAAAACAGTTTATTCATAAAACACTGTAAATTAGGTGTTGACAACGTGTCATTTGAAGTAAATTCTACCATCGCTCTGGTGTCGCCAAACAGGGTGAAGGCCAGCGTTAGCGGAACAAAAATTTCGTTCGCGCAGCTGATAGCGATGGGAAAAAAATATGGCGAATTCAAGACCAGCATTGACTTGCAGGGCAAGACCACGTTTAGCATCGCGCTCACAGGCGCACTCAGCGGCAAGCAAATGTGGACAATTGACGGCAACGGAATGGCCTCAGACGTTAGCACAGAACTTGCTGATACAAAGTATGTTAAAGCCGACTACTTAACGTACCACATAGCTACCGGCGACGCAAGTAAAATGCAGCTCTACGTCGTGGAGCTGAACAGCGAAAAAGTTTCGTGCCTCGGCCTCAACATTGGTGGCAGCGCCACCATTACCAACCTCGACAAGCCGCAGTACGAGGCCTCGCTCAACATGTCGGGAAGCCTTGCTACGCTTGGCTTGGCGAGCGTGGAACAGGGTGAAGTTGCGGGCGAAATTCAGCTCCATGCACGCGGCTGGACCTTCGACGAAATTGACAAGCTCAACGCGCAGGGTAGCGTAAAAAATTTACGCGCCGCGCTGATGCACGATAGCTACATGGTTGACGGCAGCTTTACGGCCACCAAGCATGCGCTGAAACCCAAGCTGAGCATAGCCTCGCACAACGCCAGCGGCAGCTTCGACGGCGAGGTGCAAGGCTACCTCAACGCGATGCTCCGCCGCGACGACACGCCCGCAAGCCTCACCATTGCTGGGATTGTCAACATGTCGCAGCTCAACGTGGACGCGCTGATGACGCAGAGCAGCAGCGAAAAATCGTCCCTCGACATACGCGCAAAGCTGAATGCTAAGGTTAAGGATATAATCTTGTTTAAGCAAGCCTACCTAAATACCTCATGCATACTTGATTATAGCAGCCAAAAAATTGTTATCGACAAGCTGCATACCAAAGCCTTTGGAGGCACATTAAACGGTGATATTAAGGTGTTTAACCTCGATAATGAGCGAAAGAGGTTAAGTGGAGACATTTACTTCAATGATATTCAGATAGAAAAAGTGGCATACATCAGCAACAACTTTGAGCTGGCCTCCAACAGCATCAGCGGCAAGTGCGACGGCGCCATTTCGCTCAGCGCCGACATCACCGACAAGGGCATCGACACGCACACGCTGCGCTCCACGGTGAACGCCACCATCAGCAACGGTCGCCTGCTCAACTTCGCCGCCATACAGCCGCTGGGCGACTACATCCACAAAGAGTTGCTGCACGACGTGCGTTTTTCGGCGCTCAAAAACACCATCACCATCGACGGCGAGCGCATCACCATACCCCAAATGGAAATCCGCTCCACGGCGCTAAGCACCGTCATTGCCGGCACGCAGTGGCTCAACGGCGACTTCGACTACCACCTCACGCTCTACCCCAGCGAGCTGCTGTCGGGGCGCGAAAAAAACATCGACAACCCGATAAAGAGCGGCAAAACGCAGCTGTTTTTGCACTTCATCAGCCTCAACGGCAAGTCGCAGCTGGGGCTTGACAAGCAAGAGTGGAACAAGGATTTCAGCAAAAAGTTGCAGCAAGAAAAGCAGACGCTAAAAGACCTGCTCCACGCCCAGCCTCCCACGACTTCTCAGCCTGCTCAAGCTCAACAAAAGCCTGTCAATATTGGCTGGGAGGAGGAGGAGAAGCCGGCTAAAACTTCGCCTGCTACCCCACCTGTTTCCGCTCCTGCGACGAAGAAAAAGAAGACAAAATCGGAGGTTGTGGTGGAGTGGGAGGAGGAGTGATGTGGGTTGTGGGATTTAGTGTGTAATTAGGTGATTGTTAGATATATATGAACAAAAATAGGTGTCGGAAATGGTGTTGAAAAAAATAATTGGACAAGTGTTTGTTGGTAATCAAAAAATGAGTATTTTTGTGGGTTGAAAAACGAAAAAAAATTTGAGATGACTCCTGAAGAAAAGGCGAGATTGGTAATAGATAGGAAATTGGAAGATGCGGGGTGGAAAGTAACTGGTAGGGACGGTTATGCTTCTACTTTTTCGGCTGTTGCCGTTCGGGAGGGTTTGCTGAAAGGTAATAAGGAGGCGGATTATTTACTGTTTTTGGACGGCAAAGCCATTGGCGTGTTGGAGGCAAAAAAAGAAAATACCAAACTATCGGAAATTGTGGCGGCACAAGCTGAAAACTATACATATCAACTACCGAAATGGTATCAATATTGGCAAAAACCTTTGCCATTTGTCTATCTGTCTAACGGAAAAGAATTGTTATTCAGGGACATGCGCACGAAAAACGATTATGCACCTCTGCAAATAGTGCACACGCCCAAAGACCTTGCAAAAATGGCAGGCATCGAAAACGAAAATGCTGGATTGCCCTATTTATCGGAAAAAGGCTTGCGTAAATGTCAATTTGAAGCTGTTACGGCTTTAGAAAATAGCTTT